>JANYER010000421.1 GCA_025359825.1 Granulicella sp. | reverse complement strand
CATCCGAACGACCATGTGAACTATGGGCAATCGACGAATGATGTCTTTCCTACGGCGATGCGGCTGAGTGTGTTGCTGGCGTTGCAGGAGCTGGCACCGGTGCTGGACTCGATGGCGAAGGGGTTTGCAGCGAAGGGTGTGGAGTTTGCCGGGGTGTTGAAGGCTGGGCGGACGCATATGCAGGATGCAGTGCCGATTACGTTGGGGCAGGAGTTTGCGGCGTATGGGATGGCGGTGCGGAAGGGGTTGGAGTCTTTGGTGTGGGCGGCGGATTCATTGCGGGAGCTGGGGCTGGGTGGGTCGGCGGTGGGGACGGGGTTGAATACGCATCCGGCGTACCGGGAGAAGGCGGTGGCCCGGCTGGCGGAGCTTGCCGGAGTGGAGCTGCGGCCGGCGGAGGACCTGCGGTGGGCGATGCAGTCGTGCGCTTGTATGGCCGATATATCAGGAGCTCTGCGAAGCCTGTCGCTGGAGCTGGTGCGGATCTCGAACGATTTGCGGCTGCTGTCATCGGGGCCGAATACGGGGTTCAATGAGATTCATCTGCCAAGCCTGCAGCCGGGGTCGAGCATCATGCCGGGGAAGGTGAATCCGGTGCTGGCGGAGCTGGTGGCGATGGTAGCGTTCCAGGTGGTGGGGAACGATGCGGCGGTGGCGATGGCGGTGCAGGCGGGGCAGCTGGAACTGAATGTGATGATGCCGGCAATGGCGCACAATGTGTTGCAGTCGGTGACGATTTTGACGAATGCGCTGCGTGAGTTCGATCAGCGCTGCGTGCGTGGGATCACGGCGAATGTCGCCCGGTGCGAGCAGTATGCGGGCAGCACGATTGCGCTGGCTACGGCGCTGAATCCGTACATCGGGTATCAGCGGGCGGCGGGGTTGGTGAAGGAGTCGGTGGCTTCGGGACGGAGCATTGTGGAGCTCGCTCGGGAGAAGGGGTGGATGAGCGAGGAGCAGATTAAGGAAGTGCTGGACCCGAAGCGGATGACGGAGCCGCATGCTTTGTAGCAAGTGCCAGTGCGCCATAACGCCGGGCGGGCGCCACTTCGTGGGGTGCTGGACGCTTCGCGTGGGACGAGTGATTACTTCTTGATTTTGCCGAAGCGGTAGACGATACCGGCGTTGACGCCGAAGTTGTTCTGGATAGAGCCAGTGCTGGCACCGGTGGTGAGGTTGACTCCGTTGAAGGTGGTGCCGACATAGGTTGGGGTTACGCGGAAGGCCAGGTTGGGGTAGAAGTTGTAGTCGAAGTTGACGCCGGCGGAGAAGACGGGACGGTTGGAGGTCTTCCAGAGGCCGAGCTTGGTGGAGTCGATGCCCTTGGAGCCGCCGTCGAAGTTACCGAGTGAGTAGCCGGCCAGGACGTGACCGCTGATGGCGTACTTCTGCTTGGCGTAGAAGCGGTAGCTGGGGCCGGCCATGAAGGTGTACTCAGTGATGAGCGGGTTGGGGATGTTGTAGATCGTGTTGCCGACCTTGGCGTTGCCGTAGGCTCCGCGGACGTCGGCGATGATGCCGACCTTGGGGTTGAGGTAGTAGGTGCCGCTGGTGGCCCATGTGACTTCGTTGTTGTTCTGGGTGAGGTCGCCGGAGCGGAAGCGCAGAAAGCCGCCTCCGCCGAAGATCTCGTACTTGTGCGAGTAGGTCTCCTGGATGGTGCGCTCGATACGGGCCTTGCGGTTGGCGTTGGACTCGCGGCGGGTGCGACGGCCCTGGGCGTGGGCGGGAGCAGAGAGGAAAAGGGGTAGAGCTACGATTGCGACAACGGCCAGCCGCTGCATGTTCTTTCTAAAGCCAGACATCAAATGAGACTCCTGCGAGATTCGCGCTGCGACGGATTGCTTTGCGCTTGTGTAAATTGCGGGTTGCATCCAGACTGGATGGCAGTCCCTGATCCTTATTAGAACATTTGCGGTGGCACAGAGGGCGATAGAAGCGGCGAAGGAGCGAAAGAGATGGCGAAAAATAACGGTAGTGGGGCGGGCAAGGTGTTTTTAGGGTTTGTGCTGGGGTTGGTGACGGTAGCCGCGGTGGGGTTTGGATACCTGCGCTTTGGGGCGCTGCCGGTGGCCGTGGCCGACAAAGCATTTCCTCTGGAGAAGCAGATTGTGAGCCTGCCGCTGCATGGGCGGATCGATAGGGAGAAGAAGGACGCTCCGTTTGGGACCAGCGAAGACGTGTTTGAAGGCGGGGCGAAGGTGTACAAGGCGCAGTGCGCGAGCTGCCATGGAGTTCCCGGCAAGGACGTGGCGTTTGCAAAGCAGATGTATCCCAGCGCGCCGCAGCTTTGGAAGAAGCATCCGCGGGGCGGGGTGGTTGGGGTAAGCGATGACGAGGTGGGGGAGACGTACTGGCGGGTCGCGAATGGAATCCGTCTGACGGGTATGCCGGCGTACAGCAAGGTGCTGTCGGATACGGAGATGTGGCAGGTGAGTCAGTTGTTGAAGAATGCGGACAAGGAGCTGCCGCAGCCGGTGGTGGATATTCTGGCGAAGTAAGGGATCGCGAATGAGAAACGGTCGTGACCTTGATTGGTCACGACCGTTTCCATTTGTTACTGGGGCCTAGCGGAGTGTGTAAGTGAGACCGGTTACGAACTGGTAGCTGTTCTTCTTGTAGCCGGGTGAGGGGTTATTGAGGTAGTTGTCCGAGGTATTGAAGCTGACGCTGAAGCGGTGATAGACGGGCAGGGCGAGGCCTGCTGCGAAGTTAGCTGAGTAGGCGTTGGAGTTGTTGAAGGCGGGTAGGAAGCTTGCGGTCTGGGTGAAGAGCAGCTTGCCGGGGAGGTGGCGAAGGTAGGCGTCGGCGATGGTGGCACCGATGAGGTTCTGGTTGTTGGATGCTACCTGGAAGGCCTGCTTCTCGTAGTGGATGTTGGCGGTGAGGTCGAGCTGCTGGACGGCGGACTGGATCGGGGTCCAACCGATACCGCCACCGTAGAGCTGCTGGAGGTTCAGGCCCTGCGAGTAGTTGTGGTCAAAGGCTGCGGTGCCGAGAACGTAGAAACGCGGGGTGAAGTACTGATCCTGCTCGATGTCGGTGTGGAAGATGTTGGTCTTGGCAACCGAGTCGGGGGTGGCGGGGACGGTCTGGGGGATGACGGGCTGGGTGAGCTTACCGTAGGCTTCGAGTAGGTTTAAGAGTGTCCGGTTGCGACGAGACAGGTAGGGGACATTGGGGGAGACGCGCTGCGCGGAGATGCCAGCGGTGAAGGTGGAGCCGTTCTGGGTAGAGCGGACAACACTGGCACCGGCGGTGATGGCTCCGTTCCAGCCGTGCAGGAAGCTGCCGCCACCTTTGACCTCTTTGGCGTAGGTGGGGGCGTCGATAATGTAGGCGAGCTCCTTGGCCGGAACAGCCTGCGGAGCGGCGCTGGAGGTGGATACGGTGAGGGTGCCGTCGGCGACCTGGATGGTGCCGGGGGTTACGGCTGTTCTAGTGATGGGCTTGTCTTTGCGCAGCACGGCGAAGCTTGAGCTGGAGCGGAGCTCTTTGATCTTCGCCAGGGGGACAGTGATCTCGCCAGCCATGTCGGACTTGAAGACGATAGAGTCGCCTACGCCGCGGAGTACGGCTCCGGTGAGCTGGTCGCCATTGGTGAAGACGAGGACGTCGGGGGTGGGCTTGGCAGCCTGTGCGACTGCGGCGCGCTGGATCGATACAGCAGTCAGCAGGAGGCACAGGGCTGAGAGGAGCAGTCTGCGGGCCTGGGGAGGCATTTGGAGGGATAAGTGAAGGGTACGCATGACTTAAAGGTACTTCATTAGGGTGCGGGTAGAAATAGCCTAAGCTCATTGTTTAGCAGAAAGGTTAGGAGAAAATTCCATGCACCCTGTGGTCCGAGCGTTGGGGAAGGTATTGCAGCTGGTGGGTATTTCCAGCCCGGAGGACGCGCAGGCGAAGCAGCCGACGGAGGCTGGGTTGCCGTCGTGGCGGAAGGACGTTGCGGCGCGAGCGGAGGCGCTGGAGCAGGAGAAGCGGGCCGAGGAGAAGCAGGCCGGCGAGTAAGGCAAGGACAAGCTGGCAGAGGTGCTGAAAAAGCCTTTTCCCCTCTGGAAGCATTCCCTCCGTAGCAAAAGCCACATTGATTTTCTGGGGTTCTTCCAGAGCGACTGAAGTCGCTCCCTTTCAAAACAACGACTTTTTCAGCAGCTTCGGCAGGCCGTTTCGAATTGCACTTTTTGCTATGCAACTACCTGTATTGGAAACGGCGCATGTAAGCGGGCGACTTTTGGGCCGGATTTTCAGGATGTAGGCGGGGCGGCGTCCCGTGGGTGCCCGGCGGGTAAATGTTTCAAATTGTTGGGGTTTTTGCGTTCGGGTGGAGCGATGGCCGAGGGACGAAACCAACTTGCCGACCTCGTCAAAAAGGCTATTGCCAATCGTCTATGTACAGGCATAGTATCCCACTCGGTTTGGATGAAAATCCGTTAATCGGACATTCGAAGCCAAGTCCCAAAGACGCACGACACGATTGGTGATCCCTCCACGCACGATTGCTGGGAGCATCGTCCGCACGAGAGTCATAACAACTACCTGATGGCGGCTCCGCCCTCAGCGAGTGAAAGAAACTAGGAAGGTACAAAAATCATGGCATGGTACGCCTACTGTATTGCCGAACGACAGGCATTTCCTGAGCTTAGCCGCCACCGTCGCCCGATGCCCCTGACAGGAGTTTCGGGTTTGTTTGGGAACCAGACGTTTCTTTTCCCGGCCAGCGATCTGGCTGTCATCGTCTCGGAACACAGCCCTGAAGATAGCGCCCGCATGAATGAGGTTGGACAGCAGGCGTGCAAAGATCATGCTCGTGTCATTGCAGATTGCTTCAAGCTTTCTACCGTTCTTCCGTTCCGATTTGGTACCACGTTCCAGGATGATGATGCGTTGCGCCGCTCGGTCCGCTCGAACCAGCGCCACTTTATGGCGAATGTTGAGCGCCTGCGCGGTAAGGCTGAGATGCACCTGAAAGTGTTGGTAGACGATACGTGCCCCGGCAACTCGGAGCGCAACATGACCGTTGGGCAGGAGTACCTGACCAGCCTGCGGGAGAGTGCGAGCCGGCAGCGGGAGCGTCAGTCCAAGGCACGTGCGCTTTCGATCCAGATGCACCGCATGTTCCTGCCCCTGGCGGAGGAGATTACGTGCAAGCGGATGGACTCCGGTAAGATGCTGCTCGATATTGCTCACCTGATCGACAACAAGACCATTGAGCGATACCAGAACAAGTACTCTTCAGCGACCCAAGAGCTGAAGGAGTGCCGGATGCAGCTCTCGGGACCTTGG
>JANYER010000389.1 GCA_025359825.1 Granulicella sp. | reverse complement strand
TTGCCTCACCACTCCCACCCACCTCGACGTAGTCCTCAGCACCGTCCAACAAGCCAGCAATGATCGCGCCCAGATCCTTTGCGGCGTAGGAGCCCCTGGCATCACACTCGCCATCGAACTCGCCGCCATTGCGCAGCGCCACGAAGTCCAGGGCCTGCTTCTTCCGATGCCCTGCTTCTTTCCCTACCAGCAAGAAGACCTCGACCTCTTCTGCCGTGAAGTCGCCGCCTCTACCACGCTCCCCATCCTCCTCTACAACCTCCCGCAGTTCACCTCCGGCCTCGAAAAAGAAACCGTCCTCACGCTCATCCAGCAGGTCCCCAACATCATCGGGATCAAAGACTCCAGCGGCTCGCTCGACATCCTCCGCCATCTCACCGAGCAGGCTCCTGAAGCCTGCTGCATCGTCGGTAACGATAGTGCCCTCGCCCCCGCCATTCGTGTAGGCGTATTGGACGGCGTCGTCTCCGGTGTAGCCTGCGCCATGCCCGAAATCATCCTCGGCCTGTACGCCGAAGCCGCCCATCCCGGCTCCACTGCCTTCTCAGAAGCCTCCAATCTCGTCGACGCCTACATCGAGCAGCTCAACCCCTTCCCCACCCCGTGGGGCCTTAAGTTCACACTCGAAGCTCGCAACATCATCCCATCCTTCTTCGCCCAGCCCGTCACGGCCCACCGCCGCCAGCAGGCAGCCGCCATGGCAGCCTGGCTCACCGAGTGGCTGCCTACCGCAGTCCGCAGCGAAACCTTCTCAAAATAAAGCAACAAAGCAGCATAGGAGAACCATCCATGTCCCAAACCCACGCAGCCAACGAAATCTATCTGGTCACCAGCGGAGATCTCCGCCTCTCTGCCAATCAGGTGTGCTGGCCTGCCCAGAAAAATCTCGAAGCCCGCCTCACAGAAGTATTCGCCGCCAGAGGCCATAAACTCATTCGCGCCCACGCCGTCAACGCGGACGAAGGACACGGCTTTATCTCTTCGCAGCGCATGGGCATGGACGTCTTCATGCAAATTCCACCCACCGCCAAACTCGTCTTCGCCACCGCTGCCTGGCAGTATAGCCACCATGTCCTCCCTGGTCTCCGCATGCATCAAGGCCCCATCCTTACCATCGCAAATTGGTCCGGAACCTGGCCCGGCCTCGTCGGCCTCCTCAACCTTAACGGCTCTCTCATCAAGGCCGGCACTTCCTTCTCCTCCCTCTGGAGCAAGGACTTCACGGATACCTTCTTCCTCACCGGCCTCGACCAGTGGCTCGCCACCGGCATCATCACCCACGACACCTCCCACGTACGCCGTCTCAACCCCGCCGCGTTACCCTCGGAAGCGATGACCATCGGTACGTCCCTCGCCCACAACCTTAAGCACCGCAAAGCCATCCTGGGCATCTTCGACGAGGGCTGCATGGGCATGTACAACGCCATCATCGACGACGAGCTGCTCAATCCAGCCGGCATCTTCAAGGAGCGCCTCAGCCAGTCCGCCCTTGTCGCTAAAATGCGCACGGTCTCCACTCCCGAAGCCACCGCCGTCTACGACTGGCTGGTCGCCAAAGGCGTCCACTTCGACCTGGGCAAGGATCCCGCCACCCAACTAACGCTTGATCAAGTCATCGACCAATGCAAAATGTACATCGCCGCCGTTCGCATCGCCGCCGACTTCGGCTGCGACGCCATCGGCATCCAGTACCAGCAGGGCCTTAAGGACATGGCCCCCGCCTCTGATCTCGTCGAAGGCCTCCTCAACAACGCCGACCGCCCACCCGTCTACGCCGAAGGCACCCAAACCGAACTGTACCCGAATTGCCCACTTCCCCACTTCAACGAAGTTGACGAGTGCGCCGGCGTCGACGCGCTCGTCACCAACCTCTGCTGGAATGCCCTCGGCTTCGACCCCTCCAGCACCCTTCACGACGTCCGCTGGGGCGAGGACTACACCGCCGAAGGCAACACAAACAAGAAAGCCGACTTTATTTGGCTCTTCCAGATCTCTGGAGCGGCCCCGGCCAACCACTTTATCGGCGGCTACAAAGGTGCCACCAGCGAGCGCCAGCCAGCCATGTACTTCCCCCTCGGCGGAGGCTCCCTCAAGGGAATCTCACACCCCGGTACCATCGTCTGGAGCCGCGTCTTCGTCGAAGACGGTAAGCTCCACGCCGACCTCGGCCTCGCCACCGTAGTTACCCTGCCCGCGGCGGAAACGGAGCGGCGCTGGCGGGAGACCACCTACCAGTGGCCCATCATGCATGCAAGAATGCACGGCATCTCCCGCGACCAGTTCATGGCCCGCCACCGCGCCAACCACCTCAACGTCGTCTACGCCCCCACCCCACATGACGCCGTCACAGCCCTCCAAACCAAAGCCGCGATGCTCCATGTCCTAGGCATCATCGTCCACCTCTGCGGAGAAACTGGTCAATAGGCCTATACATCCGGAAGGGCATAGCTTCAGGAGTTCTCAATCAGACTGCTCCTCAGGCATTGGAGTAAGAGCAGGTTGACAGTATGTCGACATAAATTATACAAATACCGCGTCTCCTCTTTTGCCCGCAACGTCACCGTAACACTGGAAGGACTCCACCCATGCCCACCCTCTCCCGCGCCCTTGCCCCAGCACTCCTCCTCACCCTTGTCGTGAACCTTCCCGCCCAACAGGTCCCCGCCGGATGGCAGACCGGCGGCCAGGTCGCCCCACCCTATACCCAGGACGATGTCACCTACGGCCGCAAGCTCCAGGCCAAGATCGACAAGGCTCGCGACGACTCTCGCGGAGCTGTCTCTACCATGCCCGCCACCCCTTTCCACGTCATCGGCGATGTCTACGACATTGGCGTCCACAATTGGAACGTCTACGTCGTCAAAACCCCCGAAGGCGACATCATGCTCGACACCGGCTGGCCCTACACAGCCGAAATCATCGAGCGTGAGATGAACAGCATCGGCATCAAGACCACCGACATCAAGATCATCCTTACCACCGAGTGGCACGGCGACCACAACGGCGGCGTAGCCTACTTCCAGAAGAAGTCCGGCGCCAAACTCATGGTCATGGCCGAGGACGTCGCCGACATCTCCGCCGGCAAGGCCTTCCCCGCCGGGCACGTAGACCGCATCCTCCATGACCGCGACACCGTCACCCTTGGCGGTAAAACCCTCACCGCATATCACATCCCCGGCCACACTCCCGGCTCTACCACTTGGTACTGGCAGGAGACCGAAGCCGGCAAAACCTACAACGTTGCCGACGTCTGCTGCTGGTTCACCCCGGATAACGTCGTCTCCGACTCCCAGTACCCCACAAAAACCCTCGAAAACAACTGGGCCGTCCTCAAGTCCCTTCCCGTCGACATTCCCCTCCCCGGCATCCACAGCTATCACTTCGACACCATGGGCAAACTCGCCCGCATCAAGGCTGGCGAGCAGAACGTCTGGCTCGACCCCCAGGGCTACCGCGGCATCATTGCCTCCTTCGAGCAGGACTTGAAAGATAAGGTCATCGCCCAGCAGAAATCTGGCCCCCCGCCCCCGCGTACCGGTGGCCCTGGCCCCCGCCCCGCTAAACCCTTCGCCGTCAAAAACGTCCGCGTCTATGACGGCACCACCGTCACCGAAGGCTCCACCATCGTAGTCGCCAACGGCAAGATCGCCGCCGTAGGAGTCAACGCCGAAATCCCCGCCGGTTACGACATCGTTGACGGCACCGGCAAAACCATCATGCCCGGCCTCATCGACGCCCACGTCCACATGGCCGACTCCTTCTTCACCGCCGGAGCCATGCCCCTCGAAGAGGCCATGATCTACGGCATCACCACTGTCATGGATATGGCTTCCAGTAACCCCGATGATTTCCAGGTCGCCAAGAAGTGGGTCAAGGCCAACTCTTTTAACACCGCCGCCGATATCTTCACCGCCGGTCCCGCCGCCACCGTCGCCGGGGGCCACGGTGACATGCAGCACAAGAACCCAACCCTCACTTCACCCTCCGAGGCCCAGGCCTGGGTCGATCAGCGCAAGGCCACCGGCTCCGACTACATCAAGCTCATGTCCGAGACCTTCGAAGAGCACAACCGCAAAGTCCCCACCCTCACCGATGAGGAGTTCTCCGCTGTAGTCACTGCCGCCCACAAGGACGGCCTCCTCGCCGTCGCCCACACCCTCCAGGAAAAGCGCGCCCGCACCGCCATCACCGCCGGCGTCGACGGTCTCGTCCACATCTCCCCGTACGATCCCCCCACCCCGGACTTCGGAACCTTCGCCGCCGCCCATCACATCTTCTACTCCACCAACCTCATCTCCTACGCCCCCACCTCCTATAAAATCTCCCTCGCCTCTGACCCCTATCTCGCCCCCTGGATGCCGCCCTTCATGATCGACGGCCTCAAAACCGCCACCCTCTTTCCCGACTCCAAACACGAGTACAGCATCGCCGGCCTCAAGGAACTCATAGCCGCCGGCGTCCCCATCCTCGCCGGAACCGACATCGGCTACCCTTACGCCCCTCTCCTCCACGCGGAGCTCGAAATCATGGTCAAAGACGGCGGCATGACGCCCCTCCAGGCCCTCGCCTCCGTCACCTCCAACACCGCCAAAGCCTACAAACTCACCGACCGCGGCACCATCCAGCCCGGCATGCGCGCCGATCTCCTCATGCTCAACGGAGACCCCACCAAAGACATCCTCCAGACCCGCAACATCGCCGCCATCTGGCGTCAGGGCACCAAAATCGACCGCGACAGCCTCAAGGTCGAAGTCACCACCCTCCCAACCCCACCCCGCATGGGCCCACCCCCCGGCGCAGGCGGCCCACCACCGCCTCCCAAACCACCTGAGACCAAATAGTGCATGCTCTCTATGCAACACTTTAGGCTAATTCCAATACAGGATTTGTAACATATTGGATTATCTAACGAAACCTCGGCGGCCTCATATGCCAAAAGGAAACTATTCCCTACGATTGGGCAGTTCCCTGTTATCAAAACAAAGCGCGACCTCCAGAGTTATCAGTTCACTGTTTTTTGACGTGGAGTTTACGGAGCAGGCGTGCTACCGCTGGTGGCGCGAATATGGTGGGCTCCAGGTGACCAGGCGCGGCGGTTGAAGGAACTGGATTCGGAGAACGCGAAGCTGAAGCGTCTGGTCAGCGAGCTGAGTCTGGAGAAGCTGATCCTGAAGGACATCGCCTCAGGAAACTTCTAAGCCCTAAGCCCTGAGCGTCGGCGTGCGGCGGTGGATCATGCGCAGCAACAGGGCATGAGCGAGCGCTGGGCGTGCCGTGTGGTGAAGCAGCCACGCGGCACGCAGCGGTGCCGGCCGACACAGCGCGAAGACGAAGATCGACTCACACAAGCCATCGTTGTTCTGGCCGGCCAGTATGGCCGCTACGGCTACCGGCGCATCACGGCGCTGCTGGTGCATGCAGGCTGGAAGGTGGGCAAGGATCGCGTGGAGAGGATCTGGCGTCGCGAGGGGCTGAAGGTACCCAGGAAGCCGAAGCCACGGGGCAGGCTGTGGCTCAACGATGGCTCGTGCGTGCGGCTGCGGCCGACGCACCGTAACCATGTATGGAGCTACGACTTCGTGAGCGTGCGCACGCATGACGGCAGAACGGCGCGTGCCTTGAACCTGATCGACGAGCACACGCGCGAGGCGCTTGTAGTGCGTGTGGAACGTCGTTGGTCGAGTGCGAAGGTGATTGAGGCGCTGGCTGACGTGATGGTGATCAAGGGGGTGCCGGAACATCTTCGCTCAGACAATGGGCCCGAGTTCGTGGCCCATGACCTGCGTAAATGGCTCGCGGACACAGGAGCGAAGACGATGTACATCGAACCCGGCTCACCGTGGGAGAACGGCTACTGCGAAAGCTTCAACTCGAAGATGCGGGATGAGTTCCGCAACGGTGAGATCTTCTACTCGATGAAGGAACTGCGAGTGCTGGCCGAACGCTGGCGCAATCACAATAACACCGCCAGACCCCACTCATCGTTAGGCTATAGACCGCCTGCGCCAGAGGCGGGGCCGGTATCCTCTTACCGCCCTCTCCTGCATCGATATGAACTCAGAAATCGGTGCGCTACACTAACAATCCAACTGGTACAAAAGATCGGTCAGGCCACCGCCAGGCGGATATGCCCCTGAAATCTATCGCGAGCAGCCTCTTCCATCTAGCGACATGCCTCCCTGGAACCCTCGTCTTCTGCGATTCCGAGTCTGAGTGCTCTTGAGAGCGTTGTTAGTGCGATAGATATGTCTGCGGAAACTCGCAAACTGGCTCAAAAGTTTTTGCGACTGACCTCAATGTGGTGCACCGCAGCAATTTTTATGGCGCTTCTTTGCGCAACCTTGCGCAAGAGGCTGCATTCTTCTTCGGAGTCGGAAGATAGCCCCTGGTCGCTCCTGTTTAGCTCAGGCAAGCCTCTGTTGGTCATCCTCGCGGACCCCGACCTTAATGAAATTCAAATTCTCACCGGGAAGTATGTATCGGCCGTATGCCGTGCTGTTGTGCGGCGTCGGCGGCATTGGGTCCGGTGTAGCCCTGGTCGACATAGGCCAACTCGACCGTGCCTCCGGTGACCTGCTGCACCTGTTCCGCCAGTACCGCGACCTGCTCGCGGTCGCCCTGATCGGTCCGCGTCACCGTCAAGGCCAGCAGGTGTCCCAACGTATCGACCGCGATGTGGACCTTGGATCCCTTACGACGCTTGGCTCCGTCATAGCCGGCACGCGCACCGCTTTCCGGTGTGGATTGAAGCGTGCGGCTGTCGATGCAGATCGCGCTCGGCTGGCCCTTGCGCCCGGCCCACTGGCGTGCAATCGACTGGACATCCGACACCAGCGCCTCGAAAACACCCGCATCCAGCCAACGACGAAACTGCTGATAAACCGCAGCCTATGGCGGCAGATCGCTCGGAATCATGCGCCACGAACAACCACTGCGTGCCACGTACCGCACCGCGTCGAACACATCCCGCAGTTCGTGCTCCCGCTGGCCTGCATCCTCACGACACAGCAACAAATACGGCAACACAAACCACCACTCCTCCTCCGTCACATCCGACGGATACACCTTGCGAGCCCTGCCCATCCTTCCATGCTGAAGAAAAAACAAACAGCAGCAAAGACTCTACTCAGGTGCAAAGTCCATAACACCCTCTAGATCATTGTCATTTGTTACTGTGATTGTTTCGAATCGCACACCTACCGAAACACCCAGGTTTATGAACAGGCCACGCAAATCAGAACCGATACCCCGGCTTGAGTTCACAGCCGTAAACTGTTGTTTTCTCAGTATCAGTATCCGTCCGGACAATGCATGTGGCCCAGCTTAGATAGAGGGCGGTGTTTAGTGGGAAGACCATTGGAGAGCCATCGAGCTCCGCTTCGAGGCTTACACCCTCCTGCGTGGGTGGCAGCGTGAAGTTAAACGTGCGCCCGAAGATGACGGGGTACAACTGGCGGACGTTGGAGTTGATCGCCGTGTGATAGACCTCGGCCTCCATCAGGAAGGTTGCTGTGTCCGACCAGTTCACAGCCGAGATAGTTATGTTGCGGCCGCCGTGAATAAAGCCGCTTGAGTCGATACGGGTGAATGGACACGGGCCTGCGATGCAGGAAGCTCTGACGTTGCTGAAGGTATTGTCCGCACCGGCATCCAACGATTCAGATGCAGACGCGGCCTTCCATTTTCCATCTGGGGAACATGGGCCTTTACTGTCACAGGGCGCGTTCCCCGTATTTACGACCTGGAAGGTTTTGACTGCACTGCCCACGTTCGTCTCGGTGCGGGAGTTGAGCGTATATCTCACCCGGACATTGGTGACCACTGCGTCCCGACGGGTGGGACCACGCTCAACTTGAGAAATCGTCGGAGCCATTCCGACGACGTAGAGTGAGTCCTGAATCCCTAGTCTTCCTGTCTGGATCTTTAAATCAAGTGGCACGTGCGACGGCTGTCGGAAGCTGACCATAATAGACTTTCCCGCCAGCACACCTTTCTGCAGGACAAGCTTGAAGTGTCCGGACGCTTCGGACCGGGTCATGGCACTCATCGTACCGTCCGACGCTGTAATCACCACATCCGCGATCGGCACCTGCTTCTTGGTGTCGGAATCGCGCTCGATCACTGCTCCTTCGATCGGGACCGATTGTCGCACCGATAGGGACTTTAATCGATTCAACCGGTTCGTGCGCAGGTATAGCCCAAGCACCACGGCTGCCGCTGCTGCGAGGGTCATCCAGATAACTTTCTTTGCTGTCATTTACTTACCGATAGATATTTGGATGCCTAACCTGTAGTAGACGGTGCCCATGAGTAACTTTTCAGGCGTATTTGTGCATCCAAGAAAGAATGGATCTGTGCTTCGATTCAAATTCCTGTACGTCTGCGATTGGGATGAATGAGCATGGATGACGGTGCAGATGAGATCCAGAGGCGCATGTCCCGGCGCCGCCTGTTGCGGCAGATGGCTGGCGTCTCCCTTTCTCTGCCTTACGCTTCCTGGAAGGCTGTTCCTGCGTGGGCAGCAGTAGGTGCGCAACATGCCGACAGGGGTCTTAAGGCAACCGGACCTCCTCCCGCGCCCACTTCCCTTTCGCCAGAGGATGATAAATTTCTGGACGATCTGGAACGCAGCAACTTTCTCTTCTTCTGGGAGCAGGCCAATCCGCAGACCGGACTGATCAAGGACCGGTGTAACGTCCGCGTCAAAGACAATGGCGTGGTCGCAAGTATTGCGTCAACCGGTTTTGGACTGACCGCAATCTGCATTGCGGAGATGCGAGGGTACATTTCTTACCAGGAAGCGCGCGTGCGCGTCATCGCGACACTGGTATTTCTCTGGAGGAAGCTACCGACACATCGCGGATTCTTCTATCACTTCGCCAACATCAATACTGGGGAAAGAGTGTGGGACTCCGAGGTCTCTTCAGTCGATACGGCACTCCTGCTCTGTGGCATCCTTACTTGCAAGCAACATTTTCAGGACCGCGACATCATCGAGCTTTCTCACGCGATCTTTGACAGGGTGGACTGGACCTGGCTTTCGGAAGATACCTCGCTACTACCCCATGGCTGGACGCCTGAGTCCGGCTTTCTGCCTTATAAGTGGGACTACTACAGTGAATTGATGATGATATATCTACTCGGAATGGGGTCGGCCTCCCATCCCTTGCGGCCTGAGGCGTGGTCGGCATGGAAACGAACCACCTTTGAATATGGAGGGTTGCGCTACATCGGCTCCTTCGCGCCGCTCTTTGTACACCAGTACTCCCAGGCATGGTTCGATTTCCGCCGCAAGCGCGACAAATACGCGGATTATTTCCAAAACTCGGCAACTGCTACGGAAGTTCACCGCCGCTTCTGCGTGGAACTGGGCAAGAACTTTCCTGACTACAGCGACGATCTCTGGGGCATTACTGCCTCCGATTCCGACAAAGGTTATGTAATCTGGGGAGGTCCGCCGGCAATGGGACCCATTGATGGGACGGTGATTCCGGCTGCTTCCGGAGGTTCACTGCCATTTCTGCCGGAAGCTTCATTACGCGTCTTGAAGAACATTAGAAACCGTTACCCGCAAGCATGGAGTCGGTACGGCTTCGTCGATGCTTTCAACCCGTTGAAGAAATGGTATGACACTGACATTGTCGGTATCGATACCGGAATCACTATGATCATGGCGGAGAATGCGCGTACAGCTTTCGTATGGGAGACCTTCATGAAAAACCCCGAAGCGCAACGCGGAATGGCCTATGCAGGCTTTGTAAGCTACAGCCCGGCCGTTGCACCGTCTGGATAAGCTCACATCAACTGAGTCTAGAAAACTTATGGGAACAACTTAGGTGAAGCTGCAGCAGCTAAAGTGTTCAAACGTGGGTTCAATAGTGGTTCAATCAGACGTCCGCAGGACTCTCAAACTGCCGTAGAGCGCCAACTGAGCTAATGATTTCAGTGGGTTCCGGCAGCTTGAGTTCCTTGGCTTTTACTACGAAGAGCATCGCCTTGGCAGTTGCAGATACAGAGTGGAGCGTAACGCGTTCAAGTCCCTGTTATTCCCTGTTCCAATTTGCCTGATGCCAACGGAAGTATTGACTTTTACGGACATTCTGCTCGCAATTCGTCAACGCAATTTCGACATTCCCTGTAAATTTCCATGTTAGCAAGCAGAGACTGGCTCGCTGCAGACTGCGGTGAAGAGCATTCCTACGCTATTTCCGGTCGTAACTGCACTGTGTGTGACTGTCAGCCTTCCCCTCTTTCGCATTGATATTAAGACCAATTTCCCATCATCTTCTCCGCCGCCTGATTGAGGTAGCGGTCAATGGTTTGCTGGCGATGTAAATGGCATAACGGAAGCGTCGTGCAAGTACCTTCCAAGCTCACCCGCAATGTCATCGCCCTCTTCGGGCTATAGTCCCGCCCGAAGAGAATCCAACCTAGCAATTGCGTCCGGTCAGCGGATGCTAG
>JANYER010000373.1 GCA_025359825.1 Granulicella sp. | reverse complement strand
CGCCATGCCCGTAGACCATATGTTCGATCTGGAAGTAGCCGCTCATCCCCTCAGCGTCCACGTAGTCGGAGACGGACGATCCGCCTAGCTTGATGGCACGTGCCAGCACCTTTTGCAGCGCATCGCGCAGGCGCGCCAGTTCAGCGCGAGTCAGCCTGCCAGCCTGGCGGCGCGGACGGATGCCGGCGCGGAAGAGTGCTTCATCAGCGTAAATGTTGCCGACGCCGTGGAGCAGGCTCTGGTTCAGCAGCGCGGCTTTGATGGCCAGCTTGCGGCCTTTGAAGAGGGCTGCGAAGGCTGCATCATCAATGGTGGTAGGTTCAACGCCCGGCCCGGCGTAGGTAGCTTTCGCTTCAGCGGCGATGGCATGGACGCTTAGGCGGCCAAAGCGGCGCGGGTCGACAAAACGAATCTCGCGGCCATCTTCCAGGGTCAGGATGGCGTGGGTGTGGGCAGGAGGTGGAACGTCACCCTCGGCGACCAGCAGTCGGCCCGTCATCCCCAGATGGACGAGGAACTCTGCTCGTTCTGTCGGGTGCTCGACAGTCATCACGATGGTCTTACCGACGCGCCGGACGCTCTCGATCTGCGCCCCGGCAAGAACACGCTCAATCTCCATCTCTGGACTTTTGAAGGTCTGGGGCTTTCCGCTGGTCCATACCGAGACGATCCGGGCACCACGCACCCGCTCGTTCACGCCATTCGCAATTGTTTCCACTTCGGGTAGTTCAGGCATCTGCTTCCTTTTGCCAGTCGATACTGACCAATGTCTCCCCCTCGGCGTAGAAACCCGAGGGCTCTTTTTCGGCATAGGTGTTGGGTTGGGAGGACCATTCAATCTGGTCGTAGATCAAATGCTGGCCGCCGTCGATATCGGTCGTCGCGCTCAAAAGACGGGCGATCACCTCATGACCGTCGTCGAAGCGCATCTTCACGCGCCTGCCTTCCAGCGCGGCTACCTCTGCAAACAGATTCTCCATACGCACAGCCTCTCCTGTCGCAGTATAGAATTAGCTATGGGCGTGGAGAGTCTCCCGCGTACCTACCCCTCCTGGAGCAGAAATCCCTCGTGACCCAACGCAAATCAGCGGTAATTCTAGGTGCCCAGTGGGGCGATGAAGGTAAAGGCAAGATCGTCGACGTGCTTTCGGAGCGGTTCAACGTCGTCGCACGCTATGCTGGCGGCCACAACGCCGGTCACACGGTCATCATCTCCGGCAAGAAGTACGTGTTGCACCTGATCCCTTGCGGCGTACTGCGTCCTGGCTGCCTGGGAGTCATCGGCAACGGTGTCGTGCTGGACCCGCTTGCCTTCCTGAACGAAGTAAAGATGTTGAAGGAGACCGGCCTGCCGGTGGATGGACAGCTCTTCGTCTCCGACCGCGCCCAGGTCATCCTGCCGTACCACCGCATGATCGAGCTGGCCGCGGAGAACGCGCCCGGCCGCACCAAGATTGGAACCACCAGCCGCGGCATCGGCCCTGCGTATGAGGACAAGATGCACCGCAACGGGCTGCGCGTGATCGACCTGCTCAACCACTCGCTGTTGCGCACCCACATCCAGAACGCCTGCCACGAGAAGAACACTATCGCGCACGCGCTCTTCGGTACGGAGCCGCTGGACCCCAAGCAGATGTACGAGGAGTACGCCCGCTATTCCGACCAGGTTGCCCCCTACGTCACCGACACGGCAGAGCTGCTGAATCGCTCGATGAAGGAAGGCAAGAGCATCATGTTCGAAGGCGCACAAGGCGCGCTACTGGATATCGACCACGGGACCTATCCGTTTGTGACGTCGTCGTCTTCGACCGCAGGCGGAGCTGTGATCGGCACGGGCATCGGCCCGACCATGATCGGCACGGTCATCGGCGTCACCAAGGCCTATGTCACCCGCGTCGGCGAAGGCCCGTTCCCCACCGAACTGCACGGGGAAGTGGGCGAAGAGCTCCGTCGCCGTGGCCAGGAGTACGGTGCCTCCACTGGTCGTCCGCGTCGCTGTGGATGGATGGACCTGCCGCTGCTGCGCTACTCCAACATGATCAACGGCACCGAGTGGCTGGTGGTCACCAAGATGGACGTGCTGGACACGCTCGAAGAGATTCCGGTCTGCACCAGCTACAAGATCAACGGCAAGGTAACGGACATGATTCCGGCGGACATGCGCGGCTTCGAATCGATTGAGCCGGTCTACACCACCCTCAAGGGTTGGAACTCCTCCACCGAAGGCATCACCGACTTCGAGAAGCTGCCGAAGCTGGCGCAGGATTACCTGAACTTTATCGAGAAGGAATCCGGCGCAAAGATCGGCATGGTCTCGACCGGTCCCGACCGCGACCAGACCATGACGCTGCCTTCTTTTGCCACAACGCTTGATACCTTGGGCAAAGCTGCATCCTAAGATTCAGAAGTATCGTCGCTACGCAGGTAGCAATTAGAAAAGGCGCATCATGCTCAGCTTTACCGTTCGCTTACGTTTTGACCAGGACGACCACGCAAAGGTCATCGAGATACTGGAGCCGCTGACCGCCGCCTCACGCAAGGAACCCGGTTGTGTCAGCTACGTGCCGCATTTTGTGGAAGGGGACAACACCACCGTCCTCATCTACGAGCAGTATCAGGATGAGGCTGCACTGGAACACCATCGCAATACGCCGCACTTCGCCCAGTACGCGATTGGCGGTCTGTATCAGTTGATGAAAGAACGTCAGGTCGAGAACCTTACCGCCGTCTGCTAGTAACGGCACTGTCGTCTGTAATACCGTTGACTGCTGGAACTGCCTGTCCAGGGGCGATTCCTGTCCGTTTACCGTCTCCCGCTTTGACTCCACTCTCCGTTCCGGTCTAACATCCGGTACGCCCATGACGATGCTGAAGAAGAAGTCGACGACTCCGATGACTGCAACACCCTCCGGACAATCGCCTGCGTCGCACTTTAAGTCCCCGCTTTTCTGGCTGACGATCCTTCTGCTGGCCGGATGCTCTCTTTCGGCGGTGGCGAAGGCAAGCGTTGCTGCTATCCCGCACAAGATAAAGGGTCACGACTACAAGCAGCAGGTGGAGCAGTTGGAAGAGCAATGGCGCAGTGCCCAGCTCTCCGGCGATGTCGCCACCATGGATAAGCTACTTTCGGACGACTACATCGGCATCTCGTTGAACGGACAGGTGAATACCAAGGCCCAGCAGTTGGAACGTTTGCGCAGTCAGCGCGTCGCTCTGACCCGGCTGGACCTGAGCGAGATGAAGGTAAAGCTGATCGGCTCCATCGCAATCGTCACCTCACGGGCGGAGGTAGAGGGCACCAGCGACTCGCTCTCCATCAAAGGCATCTACCGCTACACACGGGTCTATCAGCGGCTCTCCACCGGAGCGTGGAAGATCACCAGCTTTGAAGCTACTCGCACCCCGCAGCCTCGGGTCGGCTCGCAGGACGCACCTCCAAAACCGAACTAAGCGTCGGCATCCGTACCAGAGGCCGCACGACAAACCTCTCAAAGCCGCGCAGTACGCAACAAAAAGCCCCACTCCAGTTCGAGTGAGGCTCTTTCTTATTGAATGGGTTTTTCGTTAGGCAATACGCGTTTTAACCATCCCTACACTGTTCATCATCACCTGCCGGAATCCGCGAAGATTCAGTGCAAGGAGACGACGGTCCAGCGAACGGGTCGAGCCGGTGATGCGTGCGTCTTCAGATTCCTTAGGTAGCGCAACAAATGCCGTGCGACCTACGGAAGGAGTGCGTTCCTTACGGCCTGCAATCAGGTAAGGCCGAAGTGCTTCGTGGATACGGCCAGAGGTTGCTGGCGGTGTTGGGGAGGTATTGCGGAGTGATGCCGGTGTGTGTGTCGGTAAAGTTGCCATAGTGTCCTCGCAGTCTGGGGAGTTATTGGCGAGTTCGTTCCGTCGTCGATACTCGTTTGGATGGGCCCGGGTACTGGGGAGTTGCCTTGTTACTCGCTAGCAGCAGCTGACGGGCTGCCTTTGAAAGATCGGGAACTGGCCTGTAGCGCCGCGCGTAATTTAGTCCATGTGACGTCCAGCCTCTCCGGAAGTATCCGCGTCTCGCCAATTACTGTCATAAAATTCACATCCCCGCTCCAGCGAGGGAGTCCGTGCATGTGCAGATGTTCGGCAATACCGGCGCCGGCTGCTTCACCCAGGTTCAGGCCGAAGTTCAGACCGTCCGGCTGGTAGACCTCACGCAGGCAGCGTTCGACGCGTTGCATTGTCTGCATCATCTCCTGTGCGACCTGCTCGGGCAGCGCCGCCAGCGAGTTGCTATGTGCATAGGGGACGATCATGACGTGTCCGGTGCCGTAGGGATAGGCATTGAGGCAGACGAAGCAATTCGTGCCACGCTCGACAAGATAGACGGCAGCTTCGGCTTCATCTCTGTTCATGCCGGTCTGGATGGCATAGTCCATGGCGGCGATCATGTTGCAGAAGACGCAATGCTTGTCTTCGGAGACTGGCCAATGCCCCAGCTTGGTGGGCACACCCTTACGACGCCCGGAGGTTTCGGCTCCGGTGATGTATTGGTAGCGCCAGGGTGTCCAAAGCCGGTCCATAACGGCGAGTATAGAGTTCACCCTTCGCGGCACAAGCTACGACCTTCAAACTGTCCATGCTCAGTTACTGCCCATAAGTTGTAGTCCAAACGACGTAGCGGTTCGTCGATGCCTGGTGAACGGTTTTTGGTAATCGTCTTGATAAAATTTACCAATAAAGCGTCGCTTGTTAGTTAGAAGCGCCTGCCTGCGTATCTTCTGGCTAATTTAACCTGTTATTCGCACACCAAGTGCCATTCGGGGCAGGGATTGGTTGACTTGGATGTTGCAAACAACTATGCTTTTTGGTGAGCCACTGCGTGTGGGACCCAAGTGCAGCCGCTCCTCAGCAAGAGAAAAATTCGCTCCTGCCTGCCGAAGCTTATTCGGGGTGAAAATCGCCAGTACCGTAGTTTGAGTGATGGCGAATATCCTGAAGAAAGTGCCGCCTTTATGGAACGAATGCTTGGGTTCCGGAGTCCGCATCATCATGGTAGAAAACCATAATCCTGACCACAACGAGAGCAAACCCCTGAACACCGAACTGGAAACCCTAGCGCCCGAAGCGACAGCGGATCATGCCGACCTGTCTAATGTATCCACCCCGACCCTGCAGAACGAAACCGTTGCTGCCGAGCCCACAACCCCAGCTGCCGCACAGGCCCAGAACCAAGATCAGAGCCATGTAGGCACCGTGACCGCAGAAGCCGATTCCGACTCAGAAGCCGAGCCAGACTACGACGCCGCAGACTTCGCAGCAGCATTGGCGAACTTTGACCGCGAACAGGCAGCCGAGTCCGCCGCAGCACAAAACCTCACCGCAGAAGAGGTTATCGTCACCGGCACGGTTATCAAGATCACCGACAAGCACGTTGTCGTCGACATTGGCCTGAAGTCTGAGGGATTGATTCCCCTGGAGCAGGTCCTCGACATCAACGGCGTCTCCAAGTTTAATGCTGGCGACACGGTAGAAGTAGTGGTTGAGCGTGAAGAGGCCGAGGGCGGCTACCTGGTCAGCTATGACAAGGCACTCCGTCACAAGGTATGGGACAAGCTCGAAGAGGCCGCAAACACTAAGGTTCCCGTCAAGGGAATGGTACTTGGCCGCGTCAAGGGCGGTCTGACCGTCGATATCGGCATCAAGGCATTCCTGCCCGGTTCGCAGGTTGAGGTGCGCCCGGTGCGCAACCTCGATGGCTACATCGGCACAGAGATCGAAGTCCGCGTCATCAAGCTGAACAAGAAGCGCGGCAACGTCGTTATCTCCCGCAAGGAATTGCTCGAAGAAGACCAGAACGCCAAGAAGTCGGTCACACTCTCGACCCTCGAAGAGGGCAGCGTCCTGACCGGCACGGTCAAGAACCTCACCGACTACGGCGCATTCGTGGATATGGGCGGCCTCGATGGCCTGCTGCACATCACGGACATGAGCTGGGGCCGTCTCACCCACCCCCGCGACCTCGTCAACGTAGGCGACGAAATCCAGGTAAAGGTGCTGAAGTTCGACAAGGACAAGCAGCGCGTCTCGCTCGGCTTCAAGCAGCTCACGCCTGACCCATGGCTGGACGCGATTGAGCGTTACCCCATCGGTGCACAGGTTCGTGGCCGCATTCTCTCCGTCACCGACTACGGCGCATTCGTCGAGCTGGAGCAGGGAATCGAGGGACTTGTACACGTCTCCGAGATGACCTGGTCCAAGCGGATGAAGCACCCGTCGAAGATGGTCAAGCCAGGCGACGAAGTGGACACCATCATCCTCTCGGTGAACCCGAACGACCGCCGCATCTCGCTCGGAATGAAGCAGCTCCAGGACAACCCCTGGGAGCAGCTCGAAGACAAGTACCCCACCGGTGCCATCATCGAAGGCCGCGTACGCAACCTGACCGACTTCGGTGCCTTCATCGAGATCGAAGACGGAATCGACGGCCTGGTACACGTCTCGAACCTGAGCTGGACCAAGCGCATCAAGCACCCCTCGGAAGTTCTTAAGAAGGGTGAGAAGGTTCGTGCGATCGTCCTCGGCGTTGAGCCGGAGAACCGCCGGCTTTCATTGGGCGTCAAGCAGCTCCAGCCCGACGTCTGGGATACCTTCTTCGCACAGCACCGCATCGGTGACGTCATCAAGGGCAAGATTCTGCGCACCGCGCAGTTCGGTGCCTTCGTTGAAATCGCTGAAGGTGTGGAAGGTCTCTGCCACGTTTCTGAAGCAGTCGATGCCACTGGCCAGACCGTTTCGATGGACGTCGACACCGAGCACGAGTTCAAGATCGTCAAGATGAACGAAGAAGAGAAGAAGGTTGGTCTCAGCATCCGTGCAGTCGGCGAAGAAGCCAGCCGCGCAGAAGTAGAGTCCTACAAGGAACGCGAGAAGACCCCCAAGGGCAACAACAACTCCGGCTCCTCGTCCTCGTCTTCTTCTTCCTCCTCATCCTCCAGCAGCAGCACCACGCTGGGCGACCTGATCAACTGGAAGCGCTCTGAGCGCGAAGAGAAGGAAGAGAACTAGTCAGCAGCAGCAAGCTGACGCTCTCCACTTGAGCGAGCAACCCACATAACGATGGCCGCCCTTCCCGGGCGGCCATCGTGCGTCTACAGGGATAGTCGTGTCCCGCTAAAATGGATTCGCGCAGACCGAGACGCTGCTGAATTTATTCCTTTGAAAGGGCGTGGCTTCAGCCGCGCCGCAAGTGCCCTATCAACGACGTGGCTTTAGCCACTGAGGAAATCTCTCCGAGCCACACTTGGATTCTCAGCAACCCACCTGCATCTGGAACTGCCTAAGGCTGGGGCAAGGCTCGGAGTGCGTCTGGCGACGCATATACGCCTCTCTTGGCTGTGCCAAGCATCGGCAGAGGATGGGCCTAGGCGTCAGCATAGGCTGGGCACACTAAAATGCCAGCCCTTGAGGGCTGGCATTTCGTGTGCAGCAAAAACTATGGAAGCAGCTTATGCAGAGAGGGAATACTGTTTGGAGGTCTGTCCGGCTGGAGTTGCAAGAGCAGTCATCTTCGCAGAGGCACGGCGCATGATCTCAATCTCAGCTGAGGCAAAGATCTCCGGCGGAATACCACCGACAGCAACGAAACCTGGATCATCGCCCAACGCGATAGAAATCTGGTTCCAACGCAGAAAGGGCGAGGTGGTGGGGATGGCGATGATGCGACGTTGTGGCTCCGGCAGACCGAAGTAAGCCGACCACAAAACAAAAGCCGCACAGGCTGCGATGCCACCGGTCACATTCATACTGGTGAACATGTTAGGACTATGGGAAAGCCATGCCGTATTTACCAGATTGATAGTTGACATAATGCCCAATCCAAGGCTTACACCAAAGATGCGGCTCTTGTAGCTCAAACCCATGGGGCGGATCGCGAAACAGACAAATAGTAGCAAGCACAGGGTCAGGATGCTCGAGGTTTGTTGCAGCTGGGTGATAGCTGCGACCATAAATTTGATGCTTGTTAAGTGCGGTCCAAATGCGATACCAAAAGAGAGAACAACTGAAATTGCAGCGGCCCAGCGGAAGACCAGAACGCCAAGGGTGGCAAGGCCTTTCAGTGGTGCCATTGCTAGTTTGAAGATGCTGTAGATAACGACGAGTTGCAACACAGCTTCAATTGCGTAGCCTATCCAATATGTATAGAAGTAGAGGCGGTAGGCGAGGTGTTTCTCAATACCATTGCCGGTCAACGCAATGAAGGCCAGACATGCAGCGCCGGAAAAGAGGCGAACGCCAAGCAGGCCAGCAAGGCTCGGGAACTTGCGAACGGATTCGCTGCGAATCAGAGCGGTCAGAGCAAATCCACAAAAGATAAGCTCAAGGTAAGAAAGCAGATGTACGTACGATTGTGCGCTCACGATGTATCCCCTCGTGTCCTGCCTAAGGTTAGCGCACGGCACGAGGGGATACAAGAATAATTTTAGTTACCTGCAAAAAATTGCTGGTTACTTATCGATTCCACAGGCATTCGGGTCGTCGGGCGGGCACGCAGGGGTGGGCATGGCGCTGGTCTTGGCGGCGGCAATAGTCTTCTGGCTGGAGGCGGAAGCAATCTGTGTGGAAGCAGCTGCTCCGGTAAGGACGAGGACGACAACGAAGGCGCGGACAAGATTCTTCATGGGTAATGCTCCTAAAGTGGTATTGACTATTTTGAAATTTCGCTGGACAACCCAACTGCATTCACCATAAGGTATAAGCTTGGGTAAGTCTAATGTTATGAGTTACATATAATAATAATAACTAGTAAGAGTTACGAAGGTAACTAAAATGTGGTTACGACGTGCAAGGTTTTGCACTCCAAGCTCTTCGGCTCGCTTGCAAAATGAAGCATAATATTATTATTTTGAATGACTTACAGAATTATCCCTGAGACGAGGTCGAGCGGCCCAAAATCGGCTTAGACTTGGATCGCTAGCTCAAGTCTACGGGTCATCCGCGTCGCTAATGCCACTTTGGGCACCATTTTTCCACAATTTAGCCGCCAATAACCCAGTTGGGGGATTGCAGCCTATGGGTATTACCGCTGCAATACGTGAGGATGGGTGTCGCGACGCGGTGTGGAACCGGATGTGTTGGCGAACCTGGGGGGGAGCGGGCAAGCAGGCGAAGAGCTCTGTGATCGCCGCAGCGGAGCTTCGGTGACGACAGGCACCTCTCTCCGCTGCCGCGATGTTACGGCCTTCGATGTTTGTGGGGGTTAGCTCTGAACTGGCTCAGGGGTGGCTGCATCAACCGTTGGGGCGAGCACTGCTGGGACTGCTGCGGGCTTTGCCAGCGCTGCTACAGGGGCATCCGTAGCCACAGTGGGCTTCTTCAGGACGACCTCGGCCTTTTTGGAGGGGGCAATGATCGCGTGCAGCGTCGTGCCTTCCATGCGGGGCATAAATTCCACCAAACCAGCATCGCCGATGTCGAGGATCAACCGGTTGATGATCTTATAGCCCAGGTCGCGGTGGGCCATTTGGCGGCCTTTGAAGCGCAGCGATGCTTTGACCTTGTCGCCTTCGCCCAGAAAGCGGACGGCCTGATTCTTTTTTGTCTGGTAGTCATGCTCATCCACGGTTACGGAGAACTTGACTTCCTTGATGACGATGACCTTCTGCTTCTTGCGGGCAGCGCGATCGCTCTTGTCCTTCTCATACAGGAACTTGCCGTAGTCCTGGATCTTGCAGACCGGCGGGACGGCGTTCGGCGAAATCTCTACCAAGTCCAACGCGCGCTCTCGTGCCATCTTGAGCGCTTCAAACGGGGGCATGACGCCGAGTTGTTCGCCGTTCTCGTCGATGACGCGGATCTCCCGCGCACGGATACGTTCGTTAGTACGGATAAAGGACTTTGCGGAACGCTTATCAATCGGTGGAATAGGTGGCCTCCACAGCGCACCGTCTCGGTGGCCATGCGTGAGTTATAGGTTATGCGCTCAGCGGTAGAGTTCAGTGAGTTCAGATTCAGAAGAGTTCAGAGCCAGAATCCAGGGAGAGGTCTAACGGGTCGCGCGCAGCAACGCTGAGTATACCATTCCGTACGGATGCCCGCCTCCTTCTGTTCCCCTGCGTGGCGTAGGTTCACTCAATCCTGAGAATTTCAAAGGGGTGAGATCGCTGCATCTATAACATCCATAAGACTAGGTGCGGAGTGTATCTTGGTACTCTGTTCCCGTCCCTGTTCCTGCTTTGGCTTGACCGGTGAATTGCCCGTACTGGAGATTCCTGAATGAAACGCCGCATACTGCTCGTCGATGATGAAGTTGCTGTCCTGTTGGCTATGAAAGCTGTGCTCGAGATCAGCGGGTTTGAGGTAGAGACCGCCGCCTCCGCGCGCGAGGGCAAGTCCCGCCTCCGCACCCACGAGTACCACATGGTTATCACCGACATGCGGATGGAGAGTGACGCGGCCGGTCACGAGGTGATCGTCGCAGCCCGCTCGGCTCCGTATCGCCCGGCGGTAGCGCTGCTCACCGCTTTTCCTGTCGACGAGGGCGACTGGCAGGACATGGGCGCACACCAGTTGCTGTTGAAGCCCATGCACACCCGCGTCCTGCTGCAGCAGATCGAGCAGCTCTTCCAATCGCATGAGCAGAGACTGGCGACCACCCAGGCCTCAGCGCCTGCGCTCGCAAAAAAGGCGGCCCCTAAAAAGACTGTCGCTAAGAAAGCTGCTGCGAAGAAGGCTGGCGCAAAAAAGGCTGTTGCAGCGAAGGGCAAGTCGGCAGCGAAGACTGTTGCTAAAAAGGCATCCCCCGCCAAGCTGGTTACCAAGGCCACAAACCCGAAGCCTGCGAAGAAGGCCGTCAAGAAGCCGGCAGCAAAGCTCGCGAAGAAGCCTGCCAAACGCTAAGCCGTTTCAAACGGCACGGAACGTCTTTTATTTCGGGGTATGTTCCTTCACGTACTGACGCAGGGCAAGGTTGATGTCCAGGGCCTTCTGGACGCCGCCGTCCAGCATACGCAGCCAGTCGGAGGCGGGCTCTTTCATCTCCGTCGTGCTCAGCAGGAAGCTAGTCTGGACGATTATCTCCAGGGCGTTGCTCAGGTCGTGCGCCAGCTTGCGAATCTCGACGGCTGTCTCTTCCGGAATCTCGTTGCTGCCCGTAGTAGCGAGTTGTGTTGCTCCGACTGGTGCTATCTGCGCTTTTTCATTCATGGTGCTAAGGGGTGTCCTTGCTGAGCGTTCTAATCGTCTGTAAGTTGATGCCGCGTTTGTTAGACGCACATTTTGGTCGCGAGGATTATCCCCGGCTCAACATTGACATACCGGGCAGTGTTTGTCAGACTAAAGATTCACGGTTCGTGGGGTTTAGTTTTCGCTGAACACCTCGTTTTTAGAAGACCGTGCCGTAGTGGCGGAATTGGCAGACGCGCATGGTTCAGGTCCATGTACTCGCAAGGGTGTGGGGGTTCGAGTCCCCCCTTCGGCACCAAATTTTATTTCTCGGATGCCTGTCAGCATCGAGAGCGGA
The DNA here is from genome assembly GCA_025359825.1 of Granulicella sp. Lineage (GTDB taxonomy): Bacteria > Acidobacteriota > Terriglobia > Terriglobales > Acidobacteriaceae > Edaphobacter. The sequence goes on along the minus strand of JANYER010000373.1, from coordinate 8,043 downwards.
CGGGAACATCGTCCGTCAGTACAAACAAACTCTCTTCTAGAGCTACCGCTTCACACTAAAAAGACAACATGGCTACTCAGCTCGATCAGATTCTGGCCCGGACCCTGTTGGATGTAGACGCCCGCAAGCTCTCCGCCGACTTTGGCTTGCTGGAGCGCCTGGCTGCGGCCCACACCCCTCGTGGCTTCACCACCCAGCTTAGAACTGTCTCGGCCAGCGGCCCTGCCGTCATCGCAGAGATCAAGAAAGCTTCCCCCTCCAAAGGCCTCATCCGCAGCGAGTTCTACCCCGCCAAGCTGGCACTTGGGTATCAGAACGCCGGGGCCGCAGCCCTTTCGATCCTTACCGATACGCCCTTCTTTCAAGGTTCGCTGGACGACCTGCAAACCGCCTCAGCTGCGGTTACCATTCCCTGCATCCGCAAGGACTTTATCCTCGACCCTTTTCAGATTCTGGAGGCCCGCGCCGCCGGTGCCGATGCCATCCTGCTAATCGTTGCTGCCCATACAGACCAGACACTCCGCGATCTCCACGCCGAGGCCTTCTCGATGGGGCTGGACATACTCTGCGAGGCGCACGATGCGGTGGAAATTGCCCGCGCCGTCGACCTGGGCTTTGACCTGATCGGCGTTAATAGCCGCGACCTGCGCACCTTCGTGGTTCGTCCCGACTCCCTGCTCGAACTCGCCGACCTGCTACCTCGCTCTGCCGTTCGCGTCGCAGAGAGCGGCATTCGCACCGCCGAAGACATCGCCCGCCTGCAGGCCGTCGGCTACAACGCCTTCCTGATCGGCGAAGCCTTTATGCGCCAGCCCGACCCTGGCGCCGCCCTCGCCCTGCTGCTCGATCGCGACTACTCCGTCGATGTTTAGCTCCAATGCCGTTTAGCCCAAACGCCCGCGCCGAAGCTGGCCGTTCAGAGGCCGAAAAATCTCATGTGGATTAAGATCTGCGCCAACACCAACCTCGACGATGCCCTGCTGGCCGCAGAGCTGGGTGCCGATGCCCTCGGCTTCGTCTTCGCTGCCAGCACGCGGCAGGTAACGGCAGACCAGGTCGCCGCCATCACCTGCAAGTTGCCAGCAACGGTCGAGAAGATTGGCGTCTTCAGCACCCAGAGCCCCGCCGAAATCGCCGCCGTCGTCCACACCGCAGGCCTGACCGGAGTGCAGCTCCACAGCGTCTACACCCCGGATCTAGTCGCACGCCTGACCGCCGAATTCCCTCAGGTTCGCATCATCCAGACCATCCACTGGAACGTCTCCAGCCCGGAGGCCGCCTCCCCAGCCCCGGCTGTCGCCTCCCTCGCGGAGCTGACAGCCAATCAGCAGATAGCCGCGGTCCTGGTGGACTCCCGCACCGCCACGGCCAGCGGCGGCACCGGCGTCGCCTTTGACTGGAACGCCGCCCGCCAGAAACTCGCTGTCCTCTCGACCAAGCCCCTCATCGTGGCCGGCGGGCTCACACCGGAGAACGTCCAGCAGGCCATCGCGGTGCTCCATCCGTGGGGGGTGGACGTCGCCAGCGGGGTGGAGGCACGTCCCGGCCGCAAGGACCCTGCCCGCCTCCAGGCCTTCCTCCGCAACGCCCGCCTCAAGCTGGGATAGTGCCTGGCGACCGCGCGGCTGCCGTCGTTACGTGCCGTAGTTACTGAAAAGTCAACCACGTAACTCGGTGAAAATAAATGTAGACAAGCCACCCAACCTGCCCAATACTGTGGAAGTACCACCATTGGTCGGCCGTATACCACCTTCGTGGGATAGAGCATCCTCAAGCAACACGCTAGCTCCCATCGAAAATTGAATCCAACCCTATCGTTTGCACGTCCTATGGATGAAGCAGGAAGGGTGATTCACCGGTTGACCTGAGCAGCACAACGGCCCCGCAGTGAACAGGTTGAGATTCTGACATGAAGTTGAAACTCTACATCGCGTTGGTTCTGTTGCCCCTCACTCTGACCCCGACCCTGGCGCTCGCCAAGACGCGGACTGGGAGTGCACACATGCGTCCTCAGCTCTTCCATGACCGCGCCCCCAAGGCCCACATTCATAGCTCAAGGCCTCACCTCGGCAAGTAAGCCTGCACAGCTGTAACAGAAGCCTTTACCTCTTAGTCCCGCCCCAACCCACACGACATGCTCTTCGAAATAACATCCTGCTGAAGTAGCAGAGGGTCACTGTTTTAACCGTGCCGGAAGAGCCTTACCCAACTACTCTTTTTCCGGTTCGCCGTAGACGACTGTAGACGGCCGTAGACGAACCGGAAAAGAGACTTCCGCTACGTCAGCGGTGGAACGTTGATGACCTGACCTGGCTTGATCAAATCAGGGTTATCCATCCCATTGGCCTCGGCGATCTTCAGGTACTTGTTGGGTGTACCGTAGAACAGCTTGCTCACCTTGCTCAGGTTGTCGCCCGACTTGATGGTGTAAGCCTGGTCTGCTCCGCCGGTGGTTGCAATCTCATGCTCCAGATCGCTGTAGGTGGGGTCGCACTCTTTGATCGAATCCCACACGCGGTTGGCAATTACTTCAGAAGGTACGGTGCCCTTCAGGTGCAGCTTCTCGCCATCCAGCTCAGCGGATTCAAGCGTCGCACCATACTCGGAGAACTCGTCGAGGGTCGCAAACACGGGGGCATACTTCTGCTTCAATGCGTCTAGATCTGCCATATCAAATACTCCTGTAGGGCTGGCTGGGCCAAAACTGGACCGCAGCCGGTTGGTACCGCGTGGAAGGGATCACGAAAGGGAAAGCAACCCAGCAATCCGAGTGCAGATTGCCGGTGCTGGTTGCCGCAAGAATCGAGACAGTCGCGAGAGTCCAGAAGGCTTAGAGGAACTTCTTTAGCACCGACTCGGCCATACCGGCCAGTCCACCCGACTCTGCAGCTTCAGCAGCTGGAGCGCTATTATTGCCGGCGAAGTGTGCCATCACCAGTGGCAGGATAGTGGTCATCGCCATCTGTACCACCTGCGGGGAGACGCCTGCATGTTGGGCCGCCTGCTCAATCAGGCCGGTACCGTTGAAGCCCTGCTGTACCTGCTCCGGCGTGACAGTCGGCGCTTCGCCGTTTGCCAGCGCGGTAGCGTGGTCGCCCAGGCCGTTCTCGGTAAAACTTTTGATGATCCCCTGGACGCCGTCTGGATGCGCCTGCAACGCCTGGATCAGGCCGCCCATCACCTTTGCGTTGTCGCCCTGCGACGCGTCGCCTGCCAGCGCGCCAATCGTATCGAGTAGTCCCATGCCGTACCTCTTTCGCTCATGATTTTTCTCTGTCGTAACGATTGCAATCCGACTGAGAAATACAAGATAGTCCTTTTCCGCCCAGCGGAGTACCGATTGACCGTTATTTAATCTACATCCAGCGCAGCAACCAAAATTTCTCTGGCCCAGATTCCAGAGCCAGTTGCGAAACCATCCTGCAGCGGAGACAATGTGCCATGCCCGATCTCTCACCCAACCAGAACAAGACCGCCATCGCCACCACCGCTGCACCGGCTGCCATCGGCCCCTACTCCCAGGCCGTTCGCGTGGGCGATATGCTCTTCACCTCCGGCCAGGTCGCGCTCGATCCCGCCACCGGACAGCTCGTCCCCGGCGGCATCACTGAGCAGACCGTCCAGGTGCTCGAAAACCTCAAGGCCGTCCTCGCCGCCGCCGGCATCGATTTGGTGCACGTCGTCAAGACCACCGTCTTCCTCAAGAGCATGACCGACTTCACCGCCATGAACGCCGTCTACGCCAAATACCTCGCGCCCGAAGGTATCGTCCCGCCCGCCCGCTCCACCGTAGCCGTCGCCGGCCTCCCCAAAGACGCGCTGGTCGAGATCGAGGTTATCGCCAAAGAGGCTCCCGAGGCGTAACGCTGAGACTGACAATATTGGGCTTAGACCCTAAGTCCTACGAGTCAGTAACTTAAGCCGCCACGGAGCATCTAATGAGGGAGGAGACAATCCATCATGTCGGAGACAACCAGCACCCAAAAAATTCAGAAGACGGAGGCCGAGTGGCGCGAGCTGCTGACCCCGGAGCAGTTCCATGTCATGCGCGAGAAGGGAACCGAGCGACCCTTCACCGGCGCGCTGGTCGATAACCACGACGACGGCATCTACCACTGCGCTGCCTGCAACGCGGCACTCTTTACTTCGGATAAGAAGTTCGAATCCGGCTCCGGTTGGCCCAGCTTCTGGCTGCCGGTCGCACCCGAGGCTATCCAGGCCCACGAGGATAATACCGGAGGTATGCGTCGCGTCGAGGTTACCTGCGCCGCCTGTGGAGCCCACCTCGGCCACGTCTTTCCCGACGGCCCCCGCCCAACAGGGATGCGCTACTGCATCAATAGTGCTTCACTGGACTTTGCAAAGTCGTAGTCTTTAGAAATTGCATAGAAAAACAGCAAAAGCCCCAGTCGCCACGAACGCGGCTGGGGCAATGTTGCTTAGGAGCTAATTTCGGGGCTGCTTAGCCTTTGACGATCTTGCCGGTCTTGATGCAGCTGGTGCAGACGCGCATGCGCTGGCTGGCGCCGTTGACCTGGGCCTTGACCGGCTGCAGGTTTACGTTCCAGCGGCGACGGGTGGTGTTGTGGGCGTGGGAGATGTTGTTACCGAACTGCGGACCCTTGCCGCAGAGATCACATTTTTGTGCCATGACTGTCTTGCTCCAATTTCAATCTCGTATCGCAGAAAACTTCCAGAACTACTAAGCACTCTCTTGAGGGATTTAGTTGAATTCGGTGGGTTCTTGAATTCTCAAATTCCAAAAGCCAGGCTGGGAAGTGGTAGGCACGAGCGGATTCGAACCGCTGACCTCTACCGTGTCAAGGTAGCGCTCTAACCAACTGAGCTACGCGCCTGCATGCGTCCTCTCAGTCTAAATGCAAGCCGCCCATTCCGGCAACCTGAATCCGGCTGAATTCGACGTGCAGGAATGAAGTAGGATGACCTAGTCCCCGTATCTGCCGTTGTAGCCGTGGGCTTTGCAGCACCTCTACCTCCCTCTATCCTATCGTGCGTTTCCTCAGCCAATTCGGCGCTGCACCCAACCTGCTCACGCTGCTGCGTTTGTTCATCATTCCGTTTCTGGTGATTGAAGTTCTGGATGGGCACTACCGGGTGGCATTCGCGCTGTTCCTGCTGGCCGGCCTCTCGGACGCTCTCGACGGCCTGGTCGCCCGCTGGCTCTCGCAGCGCACCACTCTCGGCCTGTACCTAGATCCGATCGCGGACAAGCTGCTGCTGAGCACGCTTTTTCTTACGTTTACGCATGTGGGCCTGATGCCGCGCTACGTGACGGTGCTGGTCTTCAGCCGCGACCTGGGAATCCTGTTAATTGCCACGCTGCTGTTCGCCACTGGCACCCTGCGCGACTTCCGCCCCAGCCTCTTCGGTAAGATGAATACCGTTGTGCAGATTCTCGCCCTCACCATCGTGCTGTGGGAACGGATCATCCCAGGCGCACCTATCACCATGCTGCGTCAAGGGTTAGTGGTGTCGATTGCGGTACTGGCGCCGCTCTCCGCTGCCCAATATGCGTGGATTGTGATCCGCCGGATGAGCGCACCGACGCCAGCGCAGACCTAGCACGAAACACAGCAGGAAGGGTTTAGTCCTCAGCCGCTTTGGCTGCTGACTCCTCTTCTTCAATCGCCATATCGTTGTACTCGGCAGAGTCGAAGACCTCACCGCAGCTCTGGCACTCAACAAACTCGGCGTCGTCCTCGCGGGCGACAACTTTGACGATGGGATGTTTGCACTGGGGGGTCATGGGAGGGGTCAGTTTGAGTCTTTGCGGTTCTTTTCCGGTAATGGAGGAGAGCAAGTCTCAAGATTCTCACCAACCCCGTCCGCCTTGTCAATGACGATTTCGTCCATTCGTCGCAGTTTCCCACTTTCGTTCCGGCAGGGGCAGGCCAGGCAGGCGGTTGCGTCCCCCGGACTCTAGCCGTACACTAAGTAGGACTGGAAGAGTCTGCTTTCTAGCCTGTTTCGTTGCTCTTTGACAGGGAAGGCAGTTCGTACCGGCAAACCACGCCCATGCTGCGACTGACAAAAAAAGCGGATTACGGACTGATGGCCCTGAAGTATCTGGCCGAGCAGACCAGCCTGCACGCAAGTCAGGCTGCACCTGCGACCGGCAGTGCTGCACTCGCTTTTAGCGCCAAAGACATTGCTGAGGCGTACCACATCCCTCCGCAGCTGCTGGCCAAGATTCTGCAGACTCTGGCCAAAGGTGGGCTGCTTGTATCGCATGCCGGTACCAACGGTGGCTACGCACTGGCTCGCTCAGCCACAGAGATCACTGCATTCGAAGTCATTCGTGCCATCGACGGCCCACTTTTTATCACCAGCTGCATTACCATTCACGGAACCTGCGACCTGGACAGCCATTGCACCATCAAAGAACCATTGCGCAAGGTCAATGACAGCATCAAGGACCTGCTCAACGGCATCCGTATCTCCGACCTAATGGAAGCCGCAGATCCCAGCCAGGCGCAGAGCGGGTCCATCGTAGGCGGCGGTCTGGTCAGCATCGCTTTATAATGCCGCAGCAAATCGACTTTTGATCCACCAGGAACTGCGAACTTAGAACGTTCGCCCTTAGAAAGCATAGGAGTAACAAGAATGAGCACAGATATGAGCAACACCGGCGTCGTCATCACCGAGTCTTCCAAGCCGCTGCCAGCCGGCGTACATCTGCCGATCTACATGGACAACCATGCCACCACGCCAATGGACCCGCGCGTCCTTGAGGCGATGCTGCCCTACTTCAACACCAAATTCGGCAACGCAGCCAGCCGCAACCACGCCTTCGGCTGGGAGGCAGAGCAGGGCGTTGAGAAGGCCCGTGAGCAGATCGCAAAGCTGATCGGCGCGACCGCCAAGGAGATCATCTTCACCTCCGGCGCCACCGAGAGCAACAACCTCGCCATCAAGGGTATCGCCGAGATGTACAAGGAGCGCGGCAACCACATCATCACCCAGGCGACCGAGCACAAGGCTGTCCTCGACACCTGCAAAAAGCTCGAGAAGCAGGGCTACCGCGTGACGTATCTGCCCCCGCAGGCCGACGGCCTGATCTCGCTCAAGGAGCTTGAAGAGGCCATCGTTACCGAAGGCCCGAACAAGACCATCCTCGTGACGATCATGTATGCCAATAACGAGATTGGCGTCATCCAGCCCATCGCCGAGATCGGCAAGCTGTGCCACGAAAAGGGCATTCTCTTCCATACCGATGCAGTGCAGGCTGTGGGCAAGATTCCGGTCGACGTGCAGAAAGACAACATCGACATCCTCTCTCTGACCGCACACAAGCTTTACGGCCCTAAGGGTGTGGGCGCACTGTACGTTCGCCGCCGCAACCCCCGCGTCCAGATCTCGGAGCAGATCAACGGCGGAGGCCACGAGCGCGGCATGCGTTCGGGCACGCTGAACGTCCCCGGTATCGTCGGACTCGGCGCAGCCTGCGAGATCTGCATGAACGAGATGGCCACCGAGGCTGCTCGCGAGATTGAACTGCGCGACTACCTGAAGGCTAAGCTGGAGAAGGCTCTCGACTACACCCAGGTCAACGGCAATATGGACCACCACCTGCCCGGCAACCTCAACATGAGCTTCGTCTATGTGGAAGGTGAGTCGCTGCTGATGGGCATCAACGACATCGCAGTCAGCTCCGGCTCGGCCTGCACCTCGGCAACGCTGGAACCCAGCTATGTCCTGAAGGCCCTCGGCCTGGGCGACGATGTGGCTCACTCGTCCATTCGCTTTGGACTTGGTCGTTTCAACACCAAGGCTGAGGTGGATTACGTCTCAGACAAGCTGATCGATGTTGTCCTCAAGTTGCGCGAACTGTCTCCGCTGTACGAGATGGTCAAGGAAGGGATCGACCTTACCAAGATTGAGTGGGCCGCGCACTAAGTTTTGGTAGGGCGGACAGGAACGATTCGTCCGCCACGGAAGGGTACGGCGTCAAAAGGATTGGTTCTACCCGGAGTTGGAAGGGCACGGCTTCAGCCGTGCCGCTGAAACTAGCTTCCACCCCGG
>JANYER010000407.1 GCA_025359825.1 Granulicella sp. | reverse complement strand
AACAAGTTACAGACCGCCCTCACCATGATGGGCATGACCATCGGCGTCGCCACCGTCCTCACCATGATCGCCCTCGGCTCCGGCGCACAGGCTTCCATTCAGGATCAGGTCCGTTCCGCAGGGATGAACCTCATCATCGTCGAAGGCGGCAACTGGAGTCGCGGCAATACCAACGGCGGCAGCAACATGTCCCGCTACCAGATGCCCGGCAAACCCCACATCGTCCTCAGCACCTGGAACACCGGCACCTGGAACCCCAGCATCTGGAACCCCAGCACCAAGGCCCGCCTCCTCCGCATCCAGGGCGAAGACGGCAACATGGGCTCTCCCATCGCGCCACCAACCGGTCGCCCCGGCGACGCCCTGGAAGGCAAAGGCGCCTCCACCACCCTCGTCGACGACGATGTCGCTGCCATCCGCAAGGTCCGCGGCGTCCAGTACGCCTCCGGCGGCATCCACGACACCCTCGCCATCACTCACGGCGACACCCGCGTCCTCACCTCCATGCACGGCGACGACACCGCTCTCCCCCGCATCCGCCGCGGCTGGACCTACCCCTTCGGCCGCTTCTACAACAGCAAGGAAGAGAAGGCGGCAGCAAACGTCGTCGTTCTCGGCCAGTTCGTCAGCGAGAAGCTCTTCGGCAAGACCGACCCTACCGGCCAGACCATCAACCTCAAAGGGGAAGACTTCAAGATAGTGGGAGTCATCGGCAGCAGCAGTTGGATGGTCACCCCCGCCTCCGGCGACGACCAGTTCGACGCCGCCTACGTCCCCGTCTCCACCATGCACCGCATCATGCACCAGAGCTACCTCAACCGCGTCACCGTCACCACTGAGTCTACCGGCGAAGTCCTTCGCGTTGAAGACTCCATTAAGCAACTCCTTCGCCAGCGCCACGGCATCGCGGAAACCGTCGCCGACGACTTCACCGTCAAAGGCGAAGGCCACAAGACTCTCGCCCACGGTATGAGCCCCGAAGCCGCCAGCGCTGTCATGGGCAACGCCGCAGGCTTGGACAAACTCACTCTCACCGAGCTCTCCAAGACCCTCGATCAGGCCTCCTCCACCATGTCCGCGCTGCTTACCAGCATCGCTGCGGTTTCGCTCATCGTCGGTGGTATCGGAGTCATGAACATCATGCTGCTCTCCGTCTCGCAGCGCACTCGCGAGATCGGCATCCGCCGCGCCATCGGTGCCCGTTCGCAGGACGTCCTTAACCAGTTCCTGCTCGAAGCCACCACGCTAAGCCTGGTCGGCGGTGGCCTGGGAATCCTGGTCGGCTGCCTGGTCTCGGTCTTCATCGCCCGCGCCGCGCAGTGGTCAACCAGCATCTCTACGCCAGCCATCCTGATCTCCTTCACGGTTTCCGCCGCCATCGGGATCTTCTTCGGCTACTATCCCGCACGACAGGCCTCCCAGGTCCTGCCCATCACTGCCCTCAAACACGAATAAAAGCCATTCCCAAACGCACGAATGCCCCAGAAACCTCTGGGGCATTCGTGCGTTATGGCGTTGGAAAAACTGAAAGCCGATTTAGAAGGTCAGCGCGTACGGGAACTCAAACACCATCCCGGAAACCGGGATCACCACATTCACCTGCCTGGCCTTGGGGTCTTTCTCAAAGTACACCCGTCCCCGCACCACCTCATTCGCCGGAATCGCCGCCGCCTCCAAATGCTTCAGCGCTGCGGCCTTCTCGGCTGCCAGCTTCTCCGCTTCGGCCTTCTTCGCCGTGGCGTACAGCTCATCAATGCTCGGCGTCACCGGAGGCGCACCAGTCACGACCGGAGTCGTCTCTGCCACTGCGGGCGCAGCTGGAACTGCCACAGCAGCCGAAGCCACCACAGGCATTACGGGCAGGTTCTGCAACTGCGCTGGCGGAACGTACAGCAGCACCCTCGCCTTGGGCGACACCACCTCGACCCGGAAGTCTTGTGGGGAGATATTCTGCGAGTAATCCCCATGGTTCTCGATACTTACGTCTGCCCGCGTATACGTCGCCTCATTCGAAATCGAGACCATCACCGTGAACTTCGCGGTCTGCATCACCTTATAGTTACGGCCAAACATCACCTTATTGGAGCAGCGTGCATTCTGCCCACAAGTCACCACGTTATCGTTCAAATTTGTTGGGATCTTGGCCGCATATGACATAAAGCTGCAACCAGCCAGCACTACCGAAAGCAGGGAACCGCGAAGCAGGGTCATAGCAAAACCTCGCCGCCAGGTTGGCGGTAAAATAACCCTAATTCCGTGTTGGCGACCTTGCTATCCCCCAATTGTGTAACCCCAGCTTCCGGGCTTGACAATTTTTTTCCACTGAAAGCGCCGCTTACTGCTACCATAACCGTACTGGCGAAACATCATCGCCCGAAAGTAGGAGCATCATGGCAAACGGAACAGTAAAATGGTTTAACGACGCAAAGGGCTTTGGCTTCATCACACCTGAGGACGGCGGCGAGGATCTCTTCGCGCACTACTCTGCAATCAACTCCAGTGGCTTCAAGTCCCTCCAGGAAGGCCAGCGCGTATCCTTCGACGTGACCACCGGTCCCAAGGGCAAGCAGGCTGCCAACATCCAGCCTCTCTAGTCCGACCCACCCAAGATTAGAAGCTCAACAACAAGGTCCCGGCTCTGCTGGGGCCTTGTTTATTTAATACTTTGTCCGTCGCCACGTTATCATCGTTGCTATGAGTCTTTCGCCCGAAGAACGCGCTAAACGTATCAAAGTCCTGATATTCGACGTCGACGGCGTCCTCACCGACGGCCAGATCATCATCTTCCCCGAGTCCTCCGCCCCCAACTCCAAGGGAATTGAAGCCAAAGGCTTTGCCGCCCACGACGGCCTCGGCATCAGTCTCGCCCGGCTCGCCGACGTCCGCATCGGCATCATCACCAAGCGCCAGTCCCAGACCGTCGCCATTCGCGCCCGCGATCTGAAGCTTGAATTCGTCTACCAGGGCCAGGCGCACAAGATGAATGCCGTCCGCGAGATTCTTGGGCTCGCTGGGATCACGATCGACGAACTTGCCTACGTCGGCGACGACGTCATCGATCTTCCTGTCATGCGCCTCTGCGGATTGGCGATTGCTACGGCAAA
>JANYER010000386.1 GCA_025359825.1 Granulicella sp. | reverse complement strand
CGAGCACACTGGGTGAAGATGGCGACCCGCTGGACTGCCTGGTGCTGGTGGATGCACCGAGCTTTCCTGGCTGCGTGATGGAGGTCCGTCCGATTGGCGTACTGGAGATGCTGGACCAGGGCCTGGGCGATGAGAAGGTGTTGTGCGTGGGTAAGGGCAATCCGCGTTATAAGGATGTCTGGAACTTCTCCGAGATCTATCCGCACATGCTGCGGGAGATTACGCACTTCTTCGCCATTTACAAGGACCTGGAAGGCAAGCGCGTTGAAGTAAAAGGTTGGCGCGATGCTTCCGTAGCGCGGGCGAAGGTGCAGGAGGCGCAGCAGCGCTTTATCGAGAACAAGATTAATCCTCTGCCGAAGCCGGTTCCGCACGTTTAGTTTGTAGTGGTGTGAATGATAGGGCCACCTTTTGCGGGTGGCCCTATTTTTATTTAAGGCGAGGGTGCGGGCAGTTTTCTGGCGCGGGCGGCGAGGTAGAGAATTGGGCCGGTGGCGGCTACTGCGGCGGCGAAGCCGAGGGCCGGGAAGGGGCCGACGCGTTCAGCACGGGCGGCGTAGAGAGCGAAGAGGATGAGTAGCGCGGGACCGATGCCGGTGGCGATGGCGCCTGCGGTGCCACCGGGGACGCGGAAGGGACGGTGGAGGTCGGGTTCGCGCAGGCGAAGGACGACGAGGGCGACGAACTCCAGCAGGAGGGCGGCACCGTAGAGGACCAGGTCGATGGAGATGAGGCGCTCAAAGGAGAGGTTGAGCGCCAGCGCCCAAGCCACGGAGCAGAGCAGAACGCTGACCCATGGGACGCCTTGTGCGGATTTGCGGGCGACGACTTTGGGCAACAGGCCTTCGCGGGCGAGGGCGTAGGGGATGCGGGTGTAGCTGAGCATGAGGGCGTTGAACATGCCGAAGCCATTGATGGTGCCACCGAGGACTACAGCGAGCGCGAGGATAGGGCCGGCGATGGTGTGGGCGGCGTCGGTCCATGCGCCGGTGGAGAACTGTGCGGCGGGGATGCCGGCCAAGGCTACAGCCAGCAGGGGCAGGATGTAGGTGGCTGCGACGAGGCCTGCGGCGGTGAGCATGGCGCGAGGGTAGTTGCGCTGCGGGTTTTCGACCTCCTGGGCGACGGTGGAGGCGTTGTCCCAGCCCATGTAGTTCCAGAGAGCGACGGAGATGGCACCGGCGAGATCGTAGCCGGTAGAGGGTGCGGCCATGGAGGCGATTCCGGCATGACCGTGCAGGAAGGCTTTATAGACGCTGACAAGGATGAGGACGACGAAGGGGGAGAGCAGCAAGGTGAAGAGGACGATGGAGCCTTCGCCTACGACGGCTGCTCCGCGGAGGTTCCAGAGGGCGCAGAGGACGACGACGACCAAGGCCCAGAGAGTGCCGCGATATCCGGCGGTCCAGGTGGGTTCAAGACGACCGAGGTAGAGGACGAAGAGGACAGGGTAGATAGCCATGTCAAAGATGCTGGCGGTGAGGGAGAGCCATGCTTCCTGAAAGCCCCAGAAGGTGCCGAGGGCGCGGCGCACCCAGCAGTAGTAACCGCCCTCTTCGGGCAAGGTGGAGGCTAGTTCGCCGACCATGAGCGAGGTGGGGAGGCTCCAGATGAGAGGGAGGAAGAGCAGCAAAAGAAGGGCTCGACCGTAGCCGGCTTTGCCGATGATGTCTTCGAGGCCGTAGGGTCCGCCGGAGACCATGAAGTAGGTCGCTGCGATGAGCGGGAGCAGCTTCATTCTTCGGGCTGCGACGGTCTTTATGGCCAAGGGCTGCTCTCTCTGTGCGTGGGGGTGCCAGGGATTGAAAAATGCTGATGCTGTGACTTTACGATATCGGACGGTTGGCTATGTGGCGGAGCGAAGGGGATTTTTGTAGCTGGAGAAATCGCCGACAGCAACAGCAACGGCAAGTGCGGCCTTCGGCAGAGCGGAGTCGCCTTCGGCGAGGCGGGTTGTTGGTACGCGTGAACGCGTACCCTTCCGTGGTGGATGTGTTTGTGGCGCCAAGAGCAAGAGCATTTGTGGCTGAATGGTCCGAGCAGTTATGGTGATGTGAACGGTTTCGGGGTCCTTCGACTGCGCTCAGGATGACAGATTTTCGGAGGGGAAGTGCTTGTCGGGACTGACGTCCCGACGTCTCGAGCTTCCGAAGTCGCGACGATAACAACGTTACGAAGTTCGACACGGCGACTTATCCAGACACCCCTTGACGCTGCGTGTCTCAGGCGACGTGGTTGCTGAGTTGGCCGATGCCTTCGATACGGATGTTGGTGATGTCGCCGGAGGCGAGGGTGAAGTCGTCGCCGGGGACGATGCCGGTGCCGGTCATGAGGAAGGCGCCTTCGGGGAAGCTGTTTTCGCGGAAGAGAAAGTCTGCGAGTTCTTGTGGCTCGCGCTTGAGCTCGGCGAGGGTGGTGGTGCCGGCGAAGACGGCTTTGCCGCCGCGGATGATTTCGATCTGGATGGTGGTGGTGCGGGGAATAGGTGCTTCCGCGAGCAGGATGCAGGGGCCGATGGCGCAACTGCCGTCGTACACCTTGGCTTGCGGGAGGTAGAGGGGGTTCTCGCCCTCGATGTCGCGCGAGCTCATGTCGTTGCCGATGGTGTAGCCGGCGATCTCTCCCTGGGGATTGATGAAGAGCGTCAGCTCTGGCTCGGGTACGGACCACCTGGCGTCGGAACGGATTCGGACGGCGGCGTTGGGGCCGACGACGCGGCGGCCGCTGGCTTTGAAGAAGAGCTCGGGGCGGGCAGCGGAGTACACGCGGTCGTAGAAGGTACCGCCTCCGGCGTCTTTGCTCTCTTCGATGCGGGCGTCGCGGCTACGGAAGTAGGTGACACCTGCGGCCCACACCTCTTGATCGACGACGGGTGCGAGGGCGGTGTTGGTGTCGAAGTCTATTGCTGGCTCGTTGACGGCCATGCGGGCACGTTGGAGCAGATCGGGGCTGGCGAGAAGCTCATCCCAGGAGATGGCGGGGACGGGGTGGAAGCTGGCTTCGTGCTCTACGAGAGCGCCTTGCGGGGTGCGATAGAGTTTCATGCTTCGGACCTTTCTGGTGCTAATGCGATGGGGGATGAGAGGGGCTGCGGGCTAGTGTTGGCTGCTCCGCGTGCAAGTTGGGCGATGATGGCATCGGCGTCGTAGACGCATCCGCCCCAGACTCCTCCGCTGGCCTGGACGAGGGCGGCCCAGAGTCGGGTATCGTCGGGAAGATGTGGGTGAGGGGCGAGGTCGGGGCGGGGTGGACGTGCGGCGAGGCGGAGGGCCCCTTCTTCGGGGGAGAAGGTTTCGCCGCCCTCTCCGATGAAGTGGACGGTGCCGTGGAGGGCTTCGCGATCGACGATGATTTCGATGATGTCGCCATCGAGGATGCGTCCGATGGGGCCACCGGCGAGGGCTTCGGGTGAGATGTGGCCGACGCATGCTCCGGTGGAGACGCCGCTGAAACGCGCGTCGGTGAGGACGGCGACGTGTTTGCAGTAAGGCAGGCTTTTGAGCGCGGAGGTGATCTGATAGATCTCCTGCATACCTGCGCCTAACGGGCCTCCGCAGATGAGGACGATGACGTCGCCTGCGGTGACGCGGCCTTGCTTGATGGCCTGGATGACGGCTGCTTCCGTAATGAAGACGCGGGCGGGGCCGGTGTGGCGATAGGTGTTGGTGGCATCGATGAGGGAAGGGTCGATGGCGGTGCTTTTGATGACGCTGCCGTCGGGGGTGAGGTTGCCGACGGGGAAGCAGACGGTGGAGGTGAGGCCACGCGCGCGCGCGGCGTCGGGGGAGAGGATGACGTCTTCGGGATTGATACCGTCGAGATCGCGGAGGCGCTGCTGCAAGGTGCTGCGTCGTTCGCTTTGCTGCCACCAATTGAGATTTTCATCGAGGGTCTGGCCGGTGACGGTGAGGACGGAGCAATCGAGCAGGCCCATACGGCGGAGGTGGAGCATGACTTCAGGGACGGCTCCGGCCAGGAAGACCTGGACGGTGGCGAAGTTGTTGGGACCGTTGGGGAGTGCGTCTACGAGGCGGGGTACGGCGCGGTTGATGGCGGCCCAGTCGTCGGTGGAGGGGCGACGGAGGCCAGCGGCGTGGGCTACGGCGGGGATGTGCAGGAGCAGGTTGGTGGAGCCACCGAAGGCTGCGTGGAGGACCATGGCGTTGCGGATGGCTG
This sequence comes from Granulicella sp., assembly GCA_025359825.1. Lineage (GTDB taxonomy): Bacteria > Acidobacteriota > Terriglobia > Terriglobales > Acidobacteriaceae > Edaphobacter. Next base: position 5,520 of record JANYER010000386.1, on the reverse strand, counting down.
CGTCGGTGAGGATGGAGCTGGTACCGATGCCGAGCTGCATCATGCGCAGCATCGCTCGGGCGGAGCGGGTGGCCGCGTCTAGCCAGATGGGTTGGCCCGAGGGCGAGAGAGCAGCGTGCGGCAGGCTGAGTCCGAGTGCTTCAGCAACGACTTGTGAAGTGGCTGCGGTGCCCATGAACTGGCAGCCGCCTCCGGGTGTGGCGCAGGCGCGGCAGCCGACTTCGGCAGCGTACTCGAGCGTAATTTGCTGTTGGGAGTAGCGGGCGCCCATGCTCTGGACTTTGCCGGCGTCCTCTCCGTCTTCGGGGAGCAGGGTGACTCCGCCGGGTATGAGGATGCTGGGCAGGGTGCCGGAGGAGGCGAGCGCCATCATCATGGCGGGGAGGCCTTTATCGCAGGTGGCGACGCCGAGGACGCCTTTGCGCGTGGGTAGGGATCGCATGAGACGTCGGAGGACGATGGCTGCGTCGTTGCGGTAGGCGAGTGAGTCGAGCATGCCGTCGGTGCCCTGAGTGCGTCCGTCGCAGGGGTCGGTGCAGGCTCCGGCGAAGGGGAGAGCGCGGAGGTTGCGGAGTTCGCATGCGGCTTCGGCGACGAGGAGACCAACCTCCCAGTGGCCGGTGTGGAAGCCGAGAGCGATGGGAGTGCCGTCGGCTGCACGCATGCCGCCGTGAGTGCTGAGGATGAGGAACTCGGGGTCGAGGAGGCGGGTGAGTTCCCAGCCCATGCCGGCGTTTTGGCTGAGGCCGAAGAGGTTGCCGGAGGGCTCCTGGAGGAGCATCTCAGGCGTGATGGGGAGTGCACCCTGCGGGCCAGCGGCGTGGGTCTGGGTGTCCAGCAGAAGCGAGGTGCCGGCATCCAGAACTCGCGATATGTCGATGGCCTTGGGCGATGGGTTCGGCATGGTTCCTTTAGGGTGTTGCGGGTGCTAGTGGTGCAACTATGTTCCTCTGCGCTGGCTTGCGTAAGAACAGCATGAGGACGGCGGACAGCAGGACTGAGCAGGACATGAGCAGGTAGCCGGCACGGTCGTTGCCGGTGACTGCTTGTAGAAATCCTACGAGATAGCTGCCGAAGAATCCGCCGAGTGCTCCACAACTGTTGATGAGAGCCATGACTTCGGCGGTTACGTTGCGAGGGACTCGTTCGGGCACGATAGCGAAGTAAGGGCCGTAGGGCGCGTACATGCAGGCTCCCGCGACGACGAGGCAAAGGAAGGCTGCGGTGAAGCTGGTGGAGGCGAAGTAGTAGGAGCAAAGGAGTGCGACGCCGCCGATGAAGAGGAACGGTGCAACCAGCCAACTGCGTGGGCAGCGGGTCTTGTCGGAGATGTACGCGACGATGAGCATCAGGAGGATCGCGGCGAGGTAAGGGATGGCAGCGAGGAGGCCGGTGCGGGTCATGGAGACGGCAGCGCCACGTTTGACGATGGCTGGTAGCCAGAGGACGAAGCCGTAGATGCCGAGGCTCCAGCAGAAGTATTGGACGGCGAGGAGGAGGATGTCGGGGCGGAGGAGTGCCTGGCGGACATTGGGGGCTTCGGTGAAGGATAGTTGCTCGTGGGTGAGTTGGCGCTCGAGCTCGTCGGCTGCTTCGGGGGAGAGCCAGCGGGCTTCGGCAGGTTTGTCACGCACGAAGAAGAACCATACGAAGGCCCACAGGATGGAGGGGATGCCTTCGATGATGAAGGTGCGCTGCCAGCCGAATTGTTGAATGAGGTAGCCGGTGATGGCGGACATCCAAAGGACGGTGACGGGGTTGCCGAGGATGAGGAGGGCGTTGGCACGGGAGCGCTCGGCGCGGGTGAACCAACGGGTGAGGAGGTGCAGCATCACCGGAAAGATGAGGCTTTCGGCGATACCCAGGATGAGGCGGATGATGGCGAGAAGCCAGAATTGGCGGACGACTCCGGTGAGCGCCGCGCAGGTCCCCCAGATGACGAGCGAGGTGAAGACCATGTTGCGGACGCTGTATTTGTGCGCGAGGATTGCGCCGGGAAGCTGGAAGGCGAAGTAGCCAAGGAAGAAGAAGCCAGAGAGCAGTGAGGCGCGTGCAGGGCTGATGGCGAGGGTTGCTGCCATGCCTGCGGCTGCGCCGAAGCCGAAGTTGGCGCGGTCGAGATAGGCAAGGCTGTAGGTGATGAAGACGGCAGGGAGCAGGTAGAGCCATCGCTTGCGCAGACTGACTTCGATGGGGGTCATCTAGCCGGATGCCTCGGCGTGTGCCATTGACGCAGTGCGCGGGCAGTCTGCGGTACTTTGCGAGATTACGTGGGCGCGAGGGCGTGGCATAGAACGAACTCCGAGACGAGATTTATCGCTGTTCAAAAGCGAGAATAGTATAAGGGGTTCGTTCAACGGTTCGCGAGTCGGCTGGCGCTATGGCCTTCCTAGTGTTGGGTGTGGCTGTGAGCCTAGCGCACCAGGCATGGCTTCTTTGGGTCGAAGTGCCAGTTGGCGATGAGATATTGCATGGCTGCGCTGTCGTCGCGGCCACCGAGTGCTTCTTTGAGGTAGAGGGCGTTGGCTTTCTCGATGGCTTCCATGTTGATCTGGACGCCGAGGCCGGGACGCTCTGGGACTGCGATTTGTCCGGCGGCGATCTGGAATGGATTGTGGGTGAGGTGCTGGCCATCCTGCCAGATCCAGTGAGTGTCGATGGCGGTGATCTTGCCGGTGGCTGCGGCGGCTACGTGGGTGAACATGGCGAGCGAGATGTCGAAGTGATTGTTGGAGTGGGAGCCCCAGGTAAGGCCCTGATCGCGGCAGAGTTGGGAGACGCGGACGGAGCCCTGCATGGTCCAGAAGTGCGGGTCGGCGAGGGGGATGTCGATGGCGTTGAGCTGGATGGCGTGGCGCATCTCACGCCAGTCGGTGGCGATCATGTTGGTTGCGGTGGGGAGGTTGGTGGCGCGGCGGAACTCGGCCATGATCTCGCGGGAGGAGTACCCGTGCTCGGCACCGCAGGGATCTTCGGCGTAGGCGAGGATGTGTTGTTTGTCGGTGCAGAGCTGGATGGCTTCGTCGAGCGACCATGCACCGTTGGGGTCGAGGGTGATGCGGGCTTGCGGGAAGGCCTCGGCGAGGGCGGTGGTGACTTCCATCTCGGCGGCTCCGCTGAGTACTCCGCCTTTGAGTTTGAAGTCCTGGAAGCCGTAGGCGTCGGAGGCGGCCTGGGCCAGCTTTACGACGGTATCGGCGGTGATAGCTTCCTGATGGCGGAGGTGGAGCCAGCGGAATTTTTCGCCTGTGATTTGCTTGCCTGATTCGTAGGGCAGGTTGGTCTTGTTGCGGTCGCCAATGAAGAAGAGGTAGCCGAGGACGGGGACGCTGGTGCGTTGCTGGCCTTCGCCCAAAAGGGCTGCGATGGGTAGGCCGAGGTGCTGGCCGAGGAGGTCGAGCATGGCGCACTCAATTGCGGTCTGGACGTGGACGGTGGTGCGGAGGTCGAAGGTCTGTTTGCCGCGGCCCTCGGTATCAAGGCCGCCGAATTGCTTGCCGATGCGCTGCAGGACGGCGAGGTAGGTGGCGATGGGCTGGTGAAGTACGAGGGCGCGCGTGTCTTCGAGTGTCTTGCGGATCTTCTCTCCGCCGGGGACTTCGGAGACGCCGGTGTTGCCGCGGGTATCGGTGAGGATGACGATGTTGCGGGTGAAGTAGGGTGCGTGTGCGCCGCTGAGGTTCAGCAACATGCTGTCTTTACCGGCTACGGGGATGACGCGCATGGTGCTGATGGTGGGAGTGGGGTGGGTTGCGTGGGTTGGGACTGTCTGTTCCATCGATGTGCCTTTTGCGTTGAGCATAATCTCATCCCAGATAGAGCTGCGTTAGGTGATGGGGGCGGGGTTGAAGAGGGCGAACTCGTTATGCAGGCCGTAGTGGTCGGCGCAGGTCTGTTTGCGTCCGCTGGCTACGTCGAGAATCATTTGGAAGATGGCTTCTCCGACCTCTTCGATGGTGGCTTTGCCGGTGGCGATGGTGCCGGCGTCGATGTCGATGAGATCGGACCAGCGCTTGGCGAGGGAGGTACGTGATGCGACTTTGATGACGGGTGCCATGGCGAGTCCGTAGGGAGTGCCGCGGCCGGTAGTGAAGACGTGCATGTTCATGGAGGCGGCTAGCTGCAGGGTGCCGCAGACGAAGTCACTGGCGGGTGTGGCAGCGAAGATGAGGCCTTTGATTTTGACTTTTTCGCCGGGACCATAGACTCCGCTGATGGGGCTGGTGCCTGCCTTGGCGATGGAGCCGAGTGCCTTCTCCACGATGTTAGCTAGGCCGCCGCGTTTGTTGCCCGGGGAGGGATTGGCGCTGCGGTCTGCGGAGCCGCGACCGAGGTACTCGTCGTACCAGGCCATCTCGCGGATGAGGTCGTTGGCGACCTGCTGGGTCTCGGCGCGGGCGGTGAGGAGGTGGATGGCGTCGCGGACCTCGGTGACCTCGGAGAACATGACGGTTGCGCCGGCGCGTACGAGGAGGTCGGCGGCGTAGCCTACCGCGGGGTTTGCGGTGACGCCGGAGAAGGCATCGCTGCCGCCGCATTGCAGGCCGACGATGAGGTCGGATGCGGGACGCGTGGTGCGGGTGCGGGCGTTGAGTTGGATGAGGCGTTTCTCGGCCATCTCCATGATGGCGGTGACCATGTCTCCGAAGCCCTGATGCTCTTCGTCCTGCAGGCGGACGATGTAGGGCGCGGTGGTGAGGATGGGGAGTGCGGAGGTGGGGAGCATCTGCGCGGGTTGCAGCTTCTCACAGCCGAGGCTGACGACCAGGGGTGCGCCGCCCAGGTTGGGGTTGAGGCTGAGGTTGCGCAGGGTGCGGATGGGGATCTCAGAGCCGGGAGCGTTGATGGCGACACCGCAGCCGTAGGCGTGAGTGATGGCGATGACGTCGTCGACGTTGGGATACTTGGGCAGGAGCTCGGCTTTGATTTTGATGACGGCGTAGTTGACCGTTGCCGCGACGCACTGGACGGTGGTGCTGATGCCGAGGATGTTTTTTGTGCCGACGGATCCATCGTCGTTGAGGAATCCTTCGAATGTGAAACCTGCAAGCGGCTGCAGGGGTGGATGCGTCTCGCCGCCAAGCGGCAGGTTGTCGAGGGCGGGCGCTTCGGGCAGGGTGAGGATGCCTTCATGTACCCAGGATCCGCGAGCGATGTCCTGCTCGGCATGGCCGATGTTGACGCCGTAGCGGATGACGGATTCGCCGGAGTGAATGTCTGTTAGCGCAACTTTATGGGCTTCGGGGATTGCTTCGAGCAGGGTCAGTCCGTCGTTGGAATCGGAGTCGGAATCGAAGCGCGTGCCCGCTGGAAGGCCACCCTCGTTGACGACGATGGCAACGTTGTCAGCGGGGTGGACCTTCACGTAGAGCGGGCATTGATCGGTGTTCGGCATAGAAAGATTCCTTGGTGCGGTTATGAAAGCTGCAATGTGCCGTCGACTAACCGCGACAGGCCGAGAGGATTGCTCTCTTGCAGGGCTTCGGGAAGGAGCTGTGCAGGGAAGTTCTGGTAGCAGAC
>JANYER010000330.1 GCA_025359825.1 Granulicella sp. | reverse complement strand
ATCCTCGCGCACGCGCGTGGGTGGAGCGAGTGTGCGCAAGGCTAAGCTGCAGGACGCGGTGAACATCTTCGACCTGGTGAACTCCCTCTCCGGGGACGGAACTTTGCTGCGCCGCAGCTATGCGGAGATCTGCGAGAATGTGCGGGACTTTGCGGTGGCGGAGTCGGAGGGGGGCGTCTTCCTCGGCTGCGGCGCATTGCATCTGTATGGGCCGCACCTGGCAGAGGTACGGTCGATTGTGGTCAAGCCCGAGGCCAAGGGACAGGGCGCAGGCGGCAAGCTTTTGCGTGCACTGCTTGAGGAAGCCGAGGTTCAGGGTGTCGCAAGCGTTTGCCTGTTCACGCGCATCTCAGATTTCTTTTTCCACTTTGGCTTTCGCGTCGTTGACCGCACGGTGCTACCGGACAAGATCTACAAGGATTGCCAGATGTGTCCTCGTTTGTACGCGTGCGATGAGGTTGCGATGGTGCGTGGGCCGCTGCCGAAGATTGCAGTTCTTGGGCCTAGCAAAATTCCTCAGCCTGAGCTTGTGCGTCTGCAGACCGGCACCATTCATCCTGCCAAGTAAGACCTTTGCGTTTCGTCACAAAAAAGTAGACGCGGTGATTAAACGCGGCTACCAGGCGCTATAGAAACCTTCTCGCTGGGTGAGATTCACCTTCACGTCAAAAAGATCGCTTAGCGCAGACTCCGTCAGCAGAGCCGACTTTGGGCCATCGGCATAGATGCGCCCGGCTTTCATCATCAGGATACGGTCGATCTCCGGAATAATATCGGCAATGTGATGGGTGATAAGCAGGATGCCGGTTCCCTGCTGGGCGAGACGGCGCAACAGGGCGCGGAGGTCCTGCTGGGCCTGGAGATCGAGTGCGTTCGACGGCTCGTCAAGCAGCAGCATCTGCGAGGAGGCTACCAGGGCACGACCGATCATGATGCGGCGTTGCTGCCCGGCGGACATCTGGCCTACAGGCTTATCGCGCATGTACTCGGCACCAATTTGGTGTAAAACCTCATCGGTGCGAACCTGCATCTCCGGCGTGATGGCAGCGATGAGGTTTGGCCAGAGGGTAGAGCTGGAGAAGAAGCCCGTGAGCACAGCATCGCGACCTGTCGTGTGCAGAGTGGGCTTACCGGGCAGTTCTGGCGAAACGACTCCGAGGCGCTTCTTTAGTTCGGTGAGGTCCCAACGCTCGCGGTTGAAGATGCTGACCCTGGTGTCCGGGTTTGCGATGGGGTAGCACTCGCGGGTGATGGTCTTGATGAGCGTAGATTTGCCGCAGCCGTTGGGGCCAAGGATAGCGATGTGTTCTCCAGCCGCTACGGAGAGGTTGATATCGTGCAGGACGAGAGAATCTCCGCGTGCGACGTTGACGTGCTGCAGTTCTAGAAAGTTCATAAGAGTGTCGGAGGTAAGTATCGCAGCTTAGAAGCGGTGTACCTTTCCGCGCAGGCGGCTGCGTTCCTGGCGGTCGCGTTTGGAGGGACGGCCCTCGGTGATCACACCGAGTTTGAGCATGGCTTTATGCTCTTCGGCTAGCTTGATCCGAAGTCCCTGGCTCTCCAGGGTTTCGCGATAGAGAGTCTGTGCGACCTGGGCTGGGCCGCGTACTTCGCTGATCTGCAGCACCTCGACGTGGAACTCGCCAGCTTCGGATTTGATCCGAAGCATGTCGCCTACACGAACGTCACGTGCAGCTTTGGCACGATGGGTATTGGATTCGATACGGCCAAGGTCACACGCATCCGAGGCGAGAGCCCGGGTCTTAAAGAACCGCGCGGCCCACAGCCACTTATCGATGCGTACCGTTTCCATGAATCTATTTTCTTACACTTTGGCTTCACGCACGAAGCTGGATACCGGCTGGCTTAGTAACGCTCTACATGCAGCGGTACACCATGCTTTGGACGGAGACTGATAGCCGGGTTGATGGTGATATCGACTGGCGCATTGGGAAGCGGTGTGAGACGCCAGTCGCGGGCGATGGTAGCCAGGGTAAGAGCACCTTCCATCCAAGCAAGGCCCTCGCCGATGCACTGGCGCGACCCGGCAGCAAAAGGGTAGAACGCAAAGCGAGGACGCGCTTTGCTGGTCTCCTTCGCCTCCGGCGAGAAGCGCTTGGGGTTGAAGGTAAGTGGGTCAGGCCAGAATCGCGGATCGCGGTGAACGACGAACTGCGGCGCAAGCAGGATGGCCCCACGCGGAATTTTGTAGTCTGCTATCTCGTACGGTGTCTCGCAGGTGCGCGCTGTAATCCAGACCGGCGGATACAGCCGCAGGGTCTCGGCGAAGACGGCGTAGGCGTAGGGGAGGCGGGGGTAGTCGTCCGCAGTCGGAGCACGCGTTCCGAGCACGGCTATGGCCTCGTCGTGGAGGCGCTGTTGAACGTCAGGATGATGCGCGATCAGCCACAGGGCGAAACTAAGGGCGTTGGCAGTGGTCTCGTGTCCGGCGAGCAGGATGGTGAGGCACTCATCGTGAATCTGGACGTTGGTCATTCTGCCAGTGCCCTCTTCGTCTTCGGTGGCGAGCAGCATGGAGAGAAGGTCGCCACGGTCACCGGGGTCGGCGCGACGCTGCTCGATCATCGAGTAGATCAAGGCATCGAGCTGTGCCTGACCGACGCGAATGCGCTTCATCGCAGGAATCGGTAAGCGCTGAATGAGCTCGGAGAAGGGCAACAGGGCGAGCGGCAGGAAGCCCATAAACGCATCTACCGCAGCCGATACTTTGCGGACCTCTTCTCGAGACTGCACATCCATGTCGAAGAGGCATTTGCCTACGATGCGAAGCGCCAGTTCCAGCATCTCTTCGTGCAGGTCTACGGTGGTGCCGGACTGCCAGGGCGTTGAGATGGAGGTAGCGTTGTGGCCGATGACCTCTCCGTAGGCGGCGATTCGCTGGCGCAGGAAGGCGGGCTGCATCAGACGGCGCTGGCGCATGTGCAATGGCTCTTCTGAAGTCAGGAGTCCTTCGCCGAGAACTGCTTTGGCGCGCTGCATGACGACGCCGCGATGGTGTTTTGCCGCATCCTTAATCAGAAAATCTTCGATCAGATCAGGGTGATTGAGTTGGTAGATATGGCGTCCGAAGACGTTGTAGTGGACGAGGTCGCCGTGCAATTGCGCAGCCTCCGTCATGCTGTCCGTTGCGATGCGTCGGAAGGCTCGCCCGGAGAGGAGGCCGGGCAGGAAGGAGGGGCCGGCAGGGTAGCGCGGCGATGGCCCGGGATGAATATCGGGCTGGACCTGCGCGGTGGCGGTTTGGGGTAGCGTTGCCATAGGTCGAGTTTAGGGGAAGCGGCGAGGATACGGGCCGCTTCCCTACACTTCTGGACAGTTGGTTTTGATGGGACGGCTACATGCCTTTCAGGATGTTGCCGACGATGCCTCCGACGACTCCGCCCTCGGCTTGCTCGCGGCGGGCGGCGGGCATGTACTCCTGCAATTGGTGCGCGAGGCGTGAGATGGGGAGAGTCTGCAGCCAGACTCGGCCAGGGCCGGTGAGGGCCGCAAGGAAGATGCCGTCGCCGCCGAAGATCATGTTCTTGAGACCGGGGATGCGCTGGATCTGGAAGGAGACGCTGGATTGGAAAGCACCGACGTGGCCGGGATGGACGCGGAGGGTTTCGCCGGGGGCGAGGTCTTTGATGATGACTTCGCCAGAGAGCTCGAGCCATGCAGTGCCCTGTCCAGAGACTTTTTGTAGCAGGAAGCCATCGCCGCCGAAGATGCCGACACCCAGGGACTGCTGGAAGCCGACGCCCAGCTCAATACCGGCGGTGGCGCAGAGGAAGCCGTGCCGGTGGATGAGGTATTCGTACCCATTGCCGACTGGAACGGGGACGATGTGGCCGGGGACACGGGTGGCGAAGGCGACCTCGCCGGGTGCACCGTAGGCACGATACTCTGTCATAAAGAGCGAGCCACCGCCGGCGACGCGCTTGATGGCTCCGAAGAAGCCGCCGCCACCGGCGTGCTGGGTGTGGGTGGTCATCTGGATGGACTGCGCCATCCAGGAAAGCTCGCCAGCCTCAGAGATGATGGCGTCGTCGTGGTCGAGGGCGAATTCCAGGACGGGCATGGTGGTGCCGGTGATCCGATGGTTCATGCTTGGAGCCTCCTGTAGTAACCCTGAAAGTATACGGCCGGACGCTGCGGAAACCCCCTCGTCTTGCGCTGGTAAGGGGCGTACGGCTGGGACGACAAGAGCACGCAGAAAGGGAGTGCGCTGGGCACTCCCTTTTCTTCGATAGGACGGTTGGTCGTTCGCTCTACTGCTCGTCGTCATCTTTGCGGAAGCCGTCGTCGCGGTCGCGATCGCCATCCTGTGAGAAGAGGTCAGACATGACCTGAACCCCGGCGTCGCAGGCATGATTCAGACACGGAAGGCGGAAGCCACCTTCCAGAGTCTTGAGCAGAGAGAAGTGATCGTAGAAAACTTTACTCGCGAGGTGGTGGACTCCGTAATTGGTATCGACGATGAGGAGAACCTGATTGGTCTCCGGAGCTGTGGCGTAGTCGTTCTCGTCCCAGAGGATGACGATGGCATTGTGCCCATCTTCCCAAGTGGAAGAGGCTTTGATGGATTTGACGAGGCGCTGAATAGTGAGGTCGCCGCGCTGGATAAGAGCAGGGTTGAGACCGGCTTGGGTACCATTGTCGTTGGGGTCGCCGGCGCAGAATGGTCCAGCGTTGCCGCGGCCATGCTGATCGTTGCACTGGTTGGGGGCAATGAATGAGAACGACGGCACATGGCCCGAGGCGAGGTCAGCGTAAAGGCCACGTGCGCCCTCAAAGGCGACGGTGTTACGAAGGCTGTTGCGGGGATCAAAACCTTCCTGGATGTCGCGGAAGTAGGCGAAAGGATTATGTTTGACAGCATACAGGTTGACGATGCCAGCCGACGTAAGGGGTGGGGTGAGGGTGGGCTGGATTTTGGTGAAATCAGTGAGGTTGGAAAAGTATCCGTCGCTGTTGTTGACGAGATCTGCTCCGTGGATGGGCAAGCTCTCCTGATAGCTCTTCCATGTGTGACCTGCGGCGACGAGCTGATCGGCGATGGTCTTGCCGAGGATGCGAGAACCGGCAGGGATCGACTTTTTCCCGTCGATGTTGATGTCTCCGGGCGCATGGGTGGTTTCGTTGGTGAGGTCGATCGCTGGAGTCGCAGCGTCTTTGCCCTGCCCGGCGATGGGACAAATGTTGCTGGAGGTGGACTCCAGGCTAGGAGTGGCTGTGAGCAGGTTCGGAGTGCAGGTCTTGTTGTGCCAGTCAGGGGAGTTATCGTCAAGGACGCCGAAATTGGAGCCGCCTACGACCTCGAGGTAGTTGGTAAGGCTGGGGTGGGCGATGGCGAAGTAGTTATTGGAACGGTTGGCGGCGTTGGCGTACTGGTTGGTGAAGGGAGCATTGGGGTTGCCGACGATCTGGCTGTAGCCGTGGTTCTCCATCATGATGACAAAGACGTGGTCGAGACGTGGGACGTCCTGCGGAACTGGGCCTTGCTGAGAGAGCGCGGTACCAGCGAGTGTTGTGAAGGCCACTGCGAGGGTTGCTGCACGATGCATCTTCATGGGAATCATTCTTCCTTTCGCGAATGTCTGCGACGCAAACGGGCAGCGCGGCTCGACGGTGTGAGCGTAGAAGCCCCGTATTACGGCTGCATGACTAGCAGATAAAGAGGAGAAAATTACGTATTCAGGAGGAACGGGCAGAAGTAACGCGGAGGAGGACTTCGAAGATGCGGATTGCGGCCTGGAGGGAGGCGCTGAGGTTGCCGGAGACCTTACTAGTTCCGCCGATACGGTTGCGGTAGTCGACGGAAATCTCGACGATGCGAAGTTTGTGTTTAGCGGCCTTGATCTGCATTTCGAGGTTCCAGCCGTAGGTGAGTTCCGACATCTTCAGTTCTTCGAGGGAGCTTCGACGAATGACGCGGAAAGGGCCCATGTCGGTATAGCGGACGCCGAGGGTGAGACGGAGGAGCACGCCTACGAACTTGCCAGCGAAGACCTGGCTGGGGAGCATGGAGCCGGGTTCGCGGGTGCCGCGGATGCGCGAGCCGATGACGAAGTCGGCTTCATTCCGCTGGATGGGGGCGATGAGGCGAGGGAGGTCGTCGAGGATATCGGACCCGTCGCCGTCCATGTAGACGAGGATGTCGGAGGCGGGGAGGGCGGCGTTCGAGCCTGCCAGGCACGCTGCTCCGTAGCCTCGCGGAGAGGTGACGATGCGGGCTCCCTCAAAGGCGGCGATGGCGGCAGTGCCGTCGGTGCTGCCGTTGTCGACCACAATGCACTCAGCGATGAGGTGCCAGGGCATGGAGCGGACGACGTGGCCGATGGATTCGGCTTCGTTGAGGGCGGGGATGATGATGGAGACTGGCATGGTTGTGTCAAAGACAACGGCAAGTGCGCCCTAACGCCGGGCGGGCGGCACTTCGTGCGGTTTTGGACCCTTCGCGTATTTCCTGGTTGTCTAGAGGCTCCAGCGTAGGCCACAGTTGCTGCAGGCGGGTGGTGGGGCTGAGGTGAGCAGGCCTTCGCGGAAGCTTTGGTATTCGGGGCCGTTCCAGATCTCTTTGAGTGTGGATTGCGTGGCGTCGCCGAGGGTAAAGGCTCCGTAGCCCTTCATGCTGAAGGGGGCAATGCAGCATGGCAGGACGCGCCCGTTGGCGGTGATGTACATCAGCGACCACGGGCGACGGCAGAGGGACCAGGGGTTGTCGGTCTGCTTCATCCGGATGGACTCGCCGGGGTCTACGGCTCCGGAGGCGGAGAAGAGAATGCCCAGTTCGGCGGCGACAGCTTCTGCTTCCTGAATCAGGGCTTCTTCCCTTTCGGTGGTGTGCTCGAAGAGGGCGGAGGAGGCGCGAGCGAGGGAGTTCTCGTTGGCCTCGGCGTCGTCGAAGAAGACCAGGCGCTGGAGATAGACCTCGCGGACACCTACGTCGTGGGCGAGACGGACGAAATTGGGGAGCTGGTCGACGGTTTCGCGCAGGCCGGTGAGCCAGAGGGAGACGACGGGTTTGGGTGCGTTGAGTTCGCGCTGCAGGCGGGTGAAGGTGCGGACGTTTTCGACGATCTTGGCGAAGAAGTCTTTGCCGCGAACCATCTGGTAGACCTCGGATTCGGCGGCGTCGAGGGAGACACGGAGCTCGTCGAGACCGGCTTCGATGAGGGCGCGACCGTTAACCTCATTCAACACAGTCCCGTTGGTGTTGAAGAGGACGTAGATGTTGCGGGCCTTGAGGTAGGCGACTCGCTCGGCGATGTCTTTGACCAGCATGGGCTCGCCGATACCGTGGAGGACGACGCGGGCGATATTGGGATACTGATCGACGAGCGAGGTGAAGAGGTCCCACGACATATCGGCTTCTGGCTCAAGCTGCTCGTAGGTGCGTGGGCAGGTGGTGCAGAGGAGGTTGCAGCGGTTGGTGGTTTCCAGGTAGAGGCAGACGGGTTCATGGGCCACGGTGGGGCTGAGTTGCTCCTCCGGCTTCTCGAAGTAGCGCCGCATCTTGTTCTTCTCTTCTTCGGCTTGCTGGGCGGCGGGAGAGAGGGTGGGCTCATCGAGAATGTTTGAAGGCGGGAGGATAGGGAGGAGTGTGCTCATACGGGCCTCTGATGGTGCTGGAAGTTAAGACCGGGGAGGGTACGGTTGCGTAATGCGAGGTAGATCAGGGTTGCGACAGCTACGGCTGCGTAGAGGATGGTATTGAGGGTGTAGAAGCTTGCTAATGTGCCGTCGGCCAGTGGGGTGGTGAAGAAGTAGAAGATAGCCATCAAATAGACGAGTGTGGGCAGGTTGGGAAGCAGCGTGAAGAACGGGATAAGCCACAGGATGTACCACGGGTAGTGGGGGGAGAAGAGCAGCATCAAGGCAGCGGCCAGAGCGAAGGCGGGGGTGAGGAAGGCAGCGTTGGCGTTGGAAGCGTTCGTGTCCATGAGAGGAACGCTGTCATGCTTCGCACGATACCCCACCCTATGCGATAAAGCTGCAAAGGGTGGGGCACCCGTTTCCGCGGCTACCCAAAGCGACCATAGGATGAGGAGACTAAAAACGACGACGCAGAAGAGGTAAAAGACAGCCGTGGGCAGGTTGTGGAGGCCGGGGATGTGCTGGACGAGCTCGAGGAGGAAGTAGCGGGTACCGGTGGCGATTCCCTCCTCCTTGACGTAGCCACCCAGGAAGCCGAAGACGAGAAGGCCGACGCTGGAGTAGGCGGCGTAGCCGAGGGCGATGAGGGAAAAGGTGGTGGCGGGGAGCTTCCAGTCCCAGTGCCTGGGGTTGAACAGTGCAGGGCCGGAGACTGCTGCGTCTTTACGGGGCATGAGCAAGGCGGGCAGCAGCACGATGGGGTAGAGCTTGGTCATGACGGCGAGCCCGAGGAAGAGGCCCGTCAGCACAGGGCGGCGCTGGAGACGGAAGAGAAGACTGAGGGAGATAAAAGCCATGGCTGCGGAGTCAAGATGGCCGGCCCCGGCGATCTCCCACACCAGCAGGGGGCACCAGGCGTAAAGGAGTATCTGGGCTTGAGGGTAGAGAGCGAAGGGTTGCAGCACACGCAGGATGCGAATCAGCGCATAGAGGGTGAGGCCTTCGAAGAGCACCATTGCAGTCTTCATACCCTCGATGGTGGGGGAGAGGAAGGTGATGATGTAAAAGAGCACCTGCGCTACGGGTGGATAGATGGTGTGGGCGTAGTCGCGGCGGTTGATGTTGTTGAAGATTTCAAGATTGGGGGCGCGCAGGAAGGTAAGTGCGGGGTCGCCGGGGACGTAGCGGTAGGGAGAGATGTGGTTGTGTTGGACGATTCCGTCCCAGACGTAGCGGTAGATGTCGGAGGAGAGGTAGGGGTCTGCGTAGAGCGGGATGAGGCGGCAGGCGATGGCGACGCCGAGGATGATGGGGAAGGTGAACCGGTTGACGGGCTGGGTAAGGACCAGAAAGACAGCAGCGACGTAGAGCCAGGCCGACCAGCCGGAGACTCCGGAGAAGCCTATGGTGAAGTGCTCGTACTCCTGTACCAGCTGGCGGGTGAGCAGCATCAGGCAACCGCCGATCAGCAGGAGGGCTGCGTTGGTCTGCCAGGCGCGCACGTGATGCCATGCGTTTTGGGGGCCGGACTGGCTCGCTGAACGGATTTTAAGCGAAAGAGTATGGAGCGGGTTGGCGTGAGCGTGCGTTTGGGGCGGTGCCTCGCGGAGATTGGGGCTCACGGCTGGGTCTCTACGGGGAGATCGGGCTTTTCCCGAGTACGAAGCCGGGGCGGGCTGGTCACTTCGAGTTCGCGGAGCTTGGCGAGAGTGTATGGAGCCAGATACCCGATGGCGGTGGTGAAGTCAGGCTGCACGTCTTCGAGCAGCTCAACCGCCAGGATTCTGAGGCTGGACTCGTCGTCTACGTCGTACCAGAGCGGGAGCTCTACCAGATCGATGTAGGCAGCTTGGCAGCGGGCACGGGTCTCGGCAGCGACGGTGTTGGTGCTCCAGTTGATGTTCTGGAATGGCACGCGATGGGGCCGCTTGAGGCCGATGAGGTAGTAGCCACCATCGTTGGATGGGCCGAGGACGATGCGGTCTCCGGGCCGGCTGAGTGCAGCGATGGCGGTGTTGATTGCGGCAGTGGGGACAGTGGGGGAGTCTGAATCGATCAGGCAGACGGAGCCGTACCCGCAGGCGAGAGCATCCTGCGCGGTAAGGAAGAGGCGTTCGCCGAAGCTGTCTCCGCGTTGGGGGAGAAGGCTGAAGGTGGAGGGCAGCAGATCGTTGAAGAGGGTCTCATCGCCTAACGGGGTGTAGGAGATTAAGCCTGCAGCTCGACCTGCGGCGGCGATATTGGCGAGGTTCTGGGTGGTGTCCTTGAGGAAGCAGATATTCAGTTCGGCAGCCTGCTCCGGGGTGAAGGGCGGGCAGAGACGGGTCTTTACCGTACCCGGACGAGGGGCCTTGGCCATGACGACTAGCGCGCACTGCTGGGCACGAAGCGCAGCCGTGGCGGGGTCGAGCCGATTCAGAGGCGAAAGGATGGGATATTGCGTTTCTAGCTGGGTTTCAGGGTGTAGCGGAGAAAGTGACATAGGCTATACGGTGCTCCAAGTCTTGCTCTGTTGGAGTTGCTGGATCGGATCGGGCGATAAAGCAGCAGCATGGACGACATGAGATTGCAAATCTCCCACCAAGGGGCCCGTTTCGAGGGCAGCGGATTGAGCCGCACTCTTGGTACACACAGCATACTGATACCAACCATCGTACTGGAGGTCGACGGTTTGCCACGGCTGAGAATGGATGAGAGCGGCGAAACCGGGGCGGGACATTACCTCCGCCTGACGAGGTTCACGGTACTTTCCGGCAGGACTGGAGGTGAGTTTGGAAAGTAGCCACATGCAGGAGAGTGGGATACGGGTGCGGAATCCGGAGGTGGGTTCGGCGATAAAACATCGGCCGCCGAGGCTCAGGACACGATGGATCTCGCGGAGGACGGCCTCTTTGGCAGGGACGATGAGGAAGAGGCGGGAGACGATGATGGCGTCGACCGAGGCAGTGGCGTGCGGCAGAGACTGGGCGTCTCCGTGGGTGAAGGTGCAGTTGCCCAGGCTGCGGCTGGCGGCGCGGGACTTTGCCCGTTCAATGAGGTTGCGGGAGAGATCTACGCCAGCTGTGTGGATTTGAGGGTAGTCCTGGGCGAGGCGGCAGGCATAGAAGCCGGGTCCGCAGCCGAGCTCGAGAACGGTAGTGCCCAGGCCGGGGCCTTGCAGCGGGAAGAGAGATTGGGCGATCTCCTGGGTGTGATCGCGGAAGAGGTACTCGCGGCAGAGGGCGTAGAACCAGGAACAACGCTCAAAGAGGCTGTCGGGAGTGTGGATGGGACAACTTGCCGGCTGCTGGGGCAGGGTGTGAGGGGAGAGCTCACAGTCGCTTTGATCCATGCTTTGAACCTGTGCTCCATACAGAGAGTGGTGAAGTTGACTGTGGAGGTATAACGCTAGCCGATACTACTTTGGATTCTCTGCCAGCGGCTGACGTTGCATTCGATACAAGTTCTAAAGCGGCTGCGGCGTTGATGGTGAGATGCAAACGGGAATGGAAGGTTACAGGTACGGCTCGAGATAAGGACTTGGCGACGGGAGTTCCACTGGAACCGGTTCTGGGAGACCTTTTAACTTGGGGTTAAGGTTTTGAGCGGTATCCTAAATCGATTCTGCAGGGACAATTTAGATGTATTAGGAGCTTTCGATGATTGGATTTGGCCGAGTAGTTCGTTCCGCTTCCGTGCTTGCCGGTGCCCTGGCGCTGATGGCACCGGGAGTGATGGCATTTGGAGCTGATGGCCCGTATACGGTTCTGGACAAGTGGGTGATCGGTGGAACGGGTGGGTGGGATTATCTACTGGCCGACCCTTCGATGCACGTGGTGTATCTGACCCATGGACCCCGGGTCGAGGTGGTCGACACGACGACTGGCAAGGCTGTGGGCGCAATCGCCGATCTGAAGGGGACGCATGGCGTGGCTCTGGACAGCGAAGGCAAGTACGGCTACATCAGCGACGGTGGTGCGAACGCCGTGGTGGTCTTTGACCGTAAGACGTATGCCAAGGTGAACTCGATTGCGACGGGGATGAATCCTGACGGGTTGCTGTTTGAGCCGGTAACGAAGACGGTCTGGGCGTTCAACGGACGCAGCAACGATGCTTCGGTGATCGATACGGCGACGATGAAGGTGGTCGCGACCATCAAGCTCTCGGGCAAGCCGGAGTTCCCTGCCGCCGATGGCAAGGGCTTTGTGTTCGTGAATATCGAGACGAAGAACTCCATCGTGAAGCTGGATGCGAAGGCCCTGAAGGTGGTGTCGGAGTGGCCGCTGACGGGTTGCGAGTCGCCGAGTGGCTTAGCCATGGACACGGTTGGACGACGGCTGTTCAGCGTCTGCGACGGCAAAGTGATGGCCGTAACCAGCGCGGATACCGGTAAGGTTCTGAAGCTGGCTAAGGTCGGCGACGGTCCAGATGCGGCTGGGTTCGATGCGAAGAACCAGGTAGCCTTCAGCTCCAATAGCGACGGCACCCTGACTGTCATTGACACGAAGGGCGATAGCTATGCCGTTGTGCAGAATGTGGCGACTCCGAAGCGTTCCAGGACGATGGCGTTCGATTCGGGTACGGGGCGGGTCTATCTGCTCGCCGCTGAGTATGCTCCGGCAGCCGCGCCTACGGCTGCGGTTCCGAAGCCTCGGCCTACGGTGGTGCCAGGTTCCTACTCCGTGATTGTGGTTGGCAAGAAGTAACGCGAAGAGCAGATGCAGTGGTTGAGAGGCAGCCCTGGAGTTCTCTGGGGCTGCCTCTT
This sequence comes from Granulicella sp., assembly GCA_025359825.1. Taxonomy (GTDB): domain Bacteria; phylum Acidobacteriota; class Terriglobia; order Terriglobales; family Acidobacteriaceae; genus Edaphobacter. Next base: position 7,429 of record JANYER010000330.1, on the reverse strand, counting down.
TTTTTGCATTTGCAGGAACGTAATCATCTTGAGCGGTGGATTTAAAAGCGAATCAGTAACGAGGATAAGGGGGGGATCAAGGCGGGATTCAAGGGAAGCCCTGATCGCGCTTCCAGGGTTGCTCTCTGACTTTCGTCCCGGCTGATGCCGTGTCTTCCGCGATCCTATGTACGGATCGGAAGATCTGCTTAGGTTTCCGGCATTCCCTCGACGGCTAAAAACGCGTTGTGTCCATGAATTTTACGGCGGGACTGAAGGTGAAGCCGTGCCCTTTTAAAACAAGGCTTTGGAGCGGAGACTGTTTTGGTTCCCTACCCATCGCGCGATCAGGCACTCAGGATGGGGCACCAGGAGGTTTGTGGTGTTGGATCGGAGAGCATACCCCAGCTCTAGCGGCGCGACTGCGCCCTTTCGAAACGATGACTTGTTCAGAGCTTCTCTAACCGACAAAATGTGCAGATGGTAAAGGTCGATACGGTCTAGGCGTGCCGGTTGCGGGTGAGGCTGTAGTAGAGGGCGGGCGTCACGATCAGCGAGAGGAAGACGGAGATGAAGAGCCCGCCGATGACGGCGATGGCCAGGGGTTGGAGCATCTGTGAGCCGGCTCCGAGCGCGAAGGCCAGAGGAAGCATTCCACAGACAGCGGCGATAGCGGTCATGACGATGGGGCGGAGGCGGCGCTGGGCGGCGTGGAGCATTGCTTCCTTCGAGAGGTCGCGATCATCCGAGGTGGTGGCCTCTGATTCAGCCTTGGCACGGAACTTCTCATCTGCATCGAGCAGCAGGATGCCATTTTTGGCGACGATGCCGATGACCATGATGAGGCCCATGAAGCTTGCGACGTTGAAGGTGGTTTTGGTGATGAGCAGGGCCAGAACGACGCCGGCGATGGAGAGCACGGAGCTGGTAAGGATGGCGATGGGAGCGGAGAAGTTGCGGAACTCCATGAGCAGGACGCCGAAGACCAAGGCGAGTGCCAGCACCAGTACGCGGGCGAGGTCGTGGAAGGACTTCTGCTGTTCCTGGTAGGTGCCACCGTATTCGACGCGTACGCTGGCGGGCAGGTGCAGCGCTCCGACGGTGGTCTTGACCTGTTGCATCGCGGAGCCCAGGTCCGATCCTTCCAGGCGTCCAGAAACGGTGATGAGCTGCTGCAGGTTTTCGCGGAGGATTTCGCTCTGAGGAGGTAACTGAGTAACCTGGGACATGGAGCCGAGGGTCGCAGTATGGCCAGAGGCGGAGTTGAAGACCGTGTTCTGGATCGCTTCGAGCGACCCGCGCGTTTCTTGAGGAAGACGGATACGGATGGTGTAAGGACGGCTGTTGACGATGATGGGATCGTTGGTCGGCAGGCCGTCGAGGATGGCCGTGGCATTCTCGGCGACCTCGGTGGGGGTGAAGCCGAGACGGGCAGCGAGGACTGGGTCAATCTGGAAGCTGGTGGCTGGCCCGGAGATGGTATTGTCGACGCCATTTTGTACGTCAACGACGCCTGAAATTTTTGCAATAGCGGTGCCGACGCGTGGGCCCAGGTCTTTGAGCAGTGCGGGATCGTTGGCGAAGAGCTTGATCTGGATCGGCTCGGGCGAGTTGGAGAGGTCGCCGATCATGTCCTGCAGGACCTGTGGGAACTCTATGTCCAGCGACGGCTCGGTCTTCTTGATTTCGGCACGGACGTCGGCCATGATCTCGTCGATGGGCCGATCGCGCTTGGTCTTGAGCCGCACGGTGAAGTCTCCGCGATTGGCTTCGGTGACGGCAGCCAAGCCCATTTGGAGGCCGGTACGGCGGGAGGTGATTAGGACTTCCGGGGTGTTTCGCAGGATCTGTTCAACGTGCTGGAGGACGCGGTCGGTTTCGGTGAGGGAGGTACCGGCCGGGGTGAGGTAGTCGAGGATGAAGGCCCCTTCATCCATCTCTGGCAACAGATCGGAGCCTAGAGCGTTGTAGCTGAAGTAGGTCGCGACGACCAGCAGCACGCAGACGATGCCGAGAGTGAGCGGGTTGGCCAGGGCCCAGTGCAACATGCGCGAATGAGTATGGAGAACGCGCCGCATGATGGGGCCGGACTCATGGTCTTCAGCTTCTGGATCCGAACCGGCTTTGGATTCCGAAGGTGCTAGTTCGCTTCCGTGATTCGTAGCTTCGTCTGGCTCGGAGGATACGATGGGTTCTTTCCTGTTGCGGAGTAGAACCAGCGAGAGCGCGGGAGTCCAGGTAAGGGCGAGCGCCAGGGAGGTGAGCAGCGCAGCGGTCATGGTGATGGCCAGTGCGCGGAAGAAGCTGCCGGTGACTCCGGTGACTGCGATGAGCGGAAGGAAGACGACAACCGGGGTGAGGGTGGAATAGACCAGCGGCGTAGTGATCTCAGCGAGGGCGCTGCGGATGGCCTCTGGCCGGGACTGGCCGGAGTCGCGATGGACGACTATGTTCTCCACGACGACGATGGCATCGTCAATGACCAGCCCGATGGCGGCGGCGAGGCCGCCCAGCGTCATAAGGTTGAAGGACTGCCCAATGATCCAGAGAAACAGAATCGTGACGGCGACGGTGACGGGAATGACCAGGCCGGCAACCAACGAGGAAGACCAGTCACGCAGGAAGAGATAGAGGATGATGCAGGCGAGGACGAGGCCGATGAGGATCGCGTCGCGAACGCTGGCGATGGACTCGCGGACCAGCTCGGACTGGTCGTAGAAGGGCGTGAGGTGGACTCCGGCTGGGAGTTTGGTCTGTAACGCTGCGATCTCATCCGCGATGGCGTTGGCAACCTGCACGGTATTGGAGGAGGGCTGGCGTGCGATGTTGAGCAGCACAGAAGGCCGTCCGTTGGAGGTGACCATGGTGTAGACCGGCATGGTGGCCTGCTGCACGGTGGCGACGTCGGCGACGCGGACGGGAGCTCCGGCGGCGGTAGTCTTGATGACCAGGTTGCTGAGCTGCGGGGCGTCGTGCGCCTGGGCACCGATCAGGCCGAGGACCAGTTGATGGTTGGCCTCGTAGAGACCGGGGGAGTCGATGATGTTGGAGGTCTGGACGCCGGTGACGAGGTCGGTAAGGGTGACTCCGGAGGCCTGCAGGCGGGCCATGTTGGGGATGATATGAAACTCCGGCACCTTGCCGCCCTGTACCGTCACGGTGCTGACGCCGTCCACGCGGTTCAGCGGCGGTTTGAGATCGTAGGTGGCCAGCTCCCAAAGCTGCGTGGGGGAGACGAGGTCGTGGCCCTGGGCGTCCTGGTCCGACGTGAGGGTGTAGCCGAGGATGGGGAAGGTGGCGAAGGTGAGCCGATTGGTGGTGATGCGCGCGGTCGCGGGAAGCGTCTGCTGGACCTTGGAGAGCGCCGCGTCGGTCAACTGGAGGGTGCGGTACATGTCCACACCCCAATCGAAGAAGAGGCTGACCTCGGCTGAGCCGCGGGAGGTGGTGCTGCGCACGGTCTTGAGGCCGGGCACGCTGTTGATGGCGTCTTCAATCGGCTTGGTGACGGTGACCTGCATCTGCTCGACGGGCATGACGCCGTTATCGACGCCGATGACTACGCGGGGAAAGTTGGTGTCCGGAAAGACGGCGATGGGAACCTGTAACGCCGAGTAGATGCCGGCGGCCGTGACGACGATGACCATGAAGAAGATGGTCTTGGCGGAGCGGACGAGCCAGAAGGGCCGCTCTGCCGGCACGGAGCTGAGAGTGGTAGAGGCAGAGGCAGAGGTCATTTTTCGTCAGCATCCTTTCCGGCCGGCTTGTTGCCTGCTGCCGGGGAGGCTGCAGCGGGCTTAGCGGCGGGTTCATCGGACTTGCCTGACTTGTCGTCTTTGGCACCGCCCTTTTCATCCTTCTCGTCTGGCGGAGCGCCGATCTTGACCTTGGTGTTGTCCTCGAGCGAGTAAGCACCCGTTGAGATGACCATGTCGTCGGCGGTGAGACCGGTGAGGACCTGCGCGGACTCCGGGATTACGATGCCCAGGGTGACAGCTTTCTTGTGGGCGGTGCCGTCGGCGGCGATGAGCATGACGTATTTGGAGCCGGGGGCGCCTTCGGCTGCACCGGCAGCGACGGTCTGGACGGCTTCGGTCGGAATCAGAAGCGCGTTGGGAACAGTGCGTCCGGTAATGGTGGCGCGGACCGGCGTACCGGACTTGAGAGTGGATTTGGGGTTCTCGACGCGCAGCCAGATTTCTACCGTAGTGCTGCCGGGATCAAGCGCCGGGCTGATGAGAGAGACCTTGGCCGCGACTGGATCCGTGATGCCGGGGACGGCGATGGTAGCGGCTGCTCCGAGCGTCAGTTGCTGCGCCTGCGCCTGGGCTACGTGCAGCTTGGCGATCAGGGCGGAGGTATCCATTACGGTGATCACGGGCGTTCCAGCGGCTGCGGTTTCACCGGCGAAGAGGGGGCGGTCGGTGACGACGCCGTTGATGGGGCTGCGAATCTCGGTGTAGCTGAGCTGCGCCTCCGCTCCGAGGTACTTGCCTTTGGCGGAGGTGAGGGTACCCTGCGCTGCCTGCAGGGATGCCTGGTTGCTGACTGCCTTGACCGAGGCGAGGTGCTGCTTCGCAATATCGTAGACGGCCTGTGACTGGACGAGGGTGGCCTTGGCGGTGTCGAGGTCGCGTCCGGGGATGGCACCCTGGGTGAAGAGCTGCGTCCGTGCGGTGACGATGGACTGATTGAGCTGAAGCGTAGCCTGAGCCTGGGCGAGGTCGAGGGTGGCCTTGGTGTAGTCCTCAGGGACGGTCGCCTTGGTGGCGGTATCGTAGGTCGCCTGGGCGGCGGTATACGTGCCCTTGTTGTCGAGCGCGGCGGCGGCGAGGTCGCTATTTTCAAGTATCGCGAGAAGCTGTCCGGCCTTTACGCGAGTGCCGCGCTGAACCAGGAACTTCTTCACCGGAGCGGTGACCTTCGGGGAGATAGCGGCTTGCGCGAGCGGGGTGAGGGTAGCATCCGCGACGATCTGCTCGGAGATGCTTCCCTGCTCCGGATGCGCGGCCTGAACATAGACCTCCGGAGTGGGTGTGGGCTCGGCCTTCTTGCAGCCGAGCGGCAGAAGGGCCAGGAGGAGGAGAGACGGGTAGAGGAGAGACGTCGTCTGCTTGGGCATAGGTTAGATCGTTCCTGTTAGGAGCTGAAGGTTGGCCAGAGCGGTCTGGTAGCGAACGGTTCCGTCTTCGCGAGCGAGCTCGGCGGTGGTGAGGGAGTTCTGGGCGTCGACGACCTCGAGGACGGTGGCCTCGCCGGCAGAGTAACGCAGCCGGGTGAGGCGGAGGCTCTCAGTCGCGGTGGCGACGCTATCGCTCAAGGACTTGAGCTGATCGTGCGCGATGGTGGCCTCGGCATAGAACTCTTCGAGTTGGGCAACCAACCGGCGCTGGGTATTGGTGAGGATGATGCGTGCGGTGTCGCGGTTGATGCGCGACTGGCGTAGCTTATTCTGTGTCGTAAACCAATCCCAAATGGGGATGTCGAGCGTGGCAGAGGCAGAGTAGCCGAGGTTGCGGGTGCCGTCCGGCGCGTGGGCAGCAAACTGCGCGGCGTCGATTCCGTACGAGTAGTTCAAGGATAGATCGGGCAGATAGGCGAGCGCGGCAGCGGTGACGTTGAGTCTGGCGAGACGTGAACTTGCGAGAGCGGACTGCAGCTCGGGATTGCGCTTCGCCAGGGCGGCCTCTACCTCAGTACGACTGGGTGGGTTGGGCGGAGTGTCCGGGAAGGTGAGGGTGTACGGTGTGCGTGGGTCCGGGAAGAGCAGGACAGCCAGCTCCAGGCGGGACTTGTCGGCCTGAACCCTGGCGTCCGCCAGGTCACGGTCTCGCTGCTGCTGCAGTAGTTGGGCTTTTACGGCGTCGGCGTGGGCCACCTCGCGGGCGGACTCGCGCTTCTGGGTGAGGTCTGTAAAACTGGCCGCTTCGGTGGCAGCGCGCTGGGCAACGATCAGTTTTCGGTCGGTTGCGAGCGAGGTGTAGAAGAGGCTGACGACAGTTGCCGTGAGGCCGCGGCGGGCGACCTCCAGCTCGGCGGTCGCGACGGCCAGTGCGGTGGCGGCACGCGCTACTGCATTGAACTGCTGTGCACCAATCGTCTCCGTAACCGAGGCCTGGCTGATGTACTCGTGGACCGCATTGTTGGCAATAAAGCGTGGACTGGTCGCGGGAGGCGAGTTTGGCGTCCGCTGGGGCTGAGTGTAGAGAAACTGATTGTGGTACACGGCGGTGGGAAGCAGCGCCGAGCGCGCGATGGAGCGGTCGAGCGACGCCAGCCGGTTGGCTGCGCTGGCTGTAGCGAAGGTTGGCTCGTTAGTACGGGCACGGGAGAGGGCTTCGTCCAGCGTGATTGCAGTCGTTGCGGGTGCGGCGGCCTGCTGTGCCAGCAACGAAGCGGCTGAGACGGCAAATGAAGCGGCCAGAAGCACAGCCCTAAGCCCGGAGAAGGGTCGTGTGTTCGAGGTTTGGATTTCAGTCTTCTTTTCGTGGTCAGGACGCATGGAGTTCCGAGAGTGGCGCTAGTAATTTCCAGGCCCTATCGTATCCTGCGCTTCATTAAGATTGCCTTCAGGAAAGATGAAATATACGAAAGGATAGTTTAGCTCGCATCCGTCCCCTTACTCACTGGTGCACTTCCAACAAAATAAGATTGCAGGACGATGCCCGCAACCTTATTTAATAGCGATATTTCAAAGCAATCGGTTGTTCTTTACGTCCTAACTTCGCCAATCAAGAATAACTTTGCCCGAGTTGCCGGATCGCATGGCTGCGAAGCCTTCTTCAAAGTCGCGCCAGTTCAGCCGGTGAGTGATGACGCCGGAGATATCCAGGCCGGTTTCAAGCATGACGGTCATCATGTACCAGGTCTCGTACATCTCGCGGCCGTAAATGCCGCGCAGGGTGAGCTGGTTGAAGACGACCTGGTTCCAGTCGATGGCGATCTGCTCGGAGGGGATGCCGAGCATGGCGATCTTGCCGCCGTGGCTCATATTGGCAAGCATGTCGCGAAAAGCGGAGGGGTTGCCGGACATCTCCAGGCCGACATCGAAGCCCTCCTGCATGTGTAACTGCTGCTGCACATCCTTGAGCGGGGTGGCACGGGGGTCTACGGCGAGGGTGACACCTACCTTTTCAGCCAATGCTCGGCGGTACTCGTTGGGGTCGGAGATGACGACGTGGCGGGCCCCGGCGTGGCGAGCGACGGCAGCGGCCATAATGCCGATGGGACCGGCTCCGGTGACGAGCACATCTTCACCCAAAGTGGGAAACGCGAGGGCAGTATGGACGGCGTTGCCGAGAGGATCGAAGATGGATGCGATTTCGAGCGAGATGCCTTTGGAGTGCTGCCAGATATTGGACATGGGCAGGACGACGAACTCGGCGAAGGCTCCGTTGCGATTGACGCCGACGCCCATGGTATGGGCGCAGAGATGACGACGGCCGGCAAG
>JANYER010000259.1 GCA_025359825.1 Granulicella sp. | reverse complement strand
GACACGCAATCTCTTAAACCGAAAATTCAGCGATTCCTGAGTGTGCAGTGAGACGAGTTGAAAGTGAACTAACTGAAGATCTGAACACGAACAATAAATACATCATTTCATGGAACAATCACTCCAGCTCCTCTCCGCGCCCGCCTCAAACCGTGTCAAGCCCCCAACACCCTCCAAAATTCCCTAACCCCAACAAACCAAACCAGATAAAACAAAAAAATAAATGAGTCTTTAGTTATGGTGCACTCACTATAATAGAACTAGAGAACAAATCAGCAAACCCACTCGACCCACCACCGAGCCTAACTCTTTTGTTTGCACGATTTTGCCCGTAACCCCTTTGTTTGGACGATTTTGGCGGCATCACCCCCACCTAACTCCAACAAACCAAAGATCTTGCCAAAAAGCAGGGGGGGAGGGGGGGGAGGGTCAAAAAGAAGCCCCGACCGAAGCCGGGGCAATTCGTGCAAGCGTAGCTACAAACTAGTTGGAGAGCTTCCGTCGTACCGCAGCGGCCAGCGACAGGATGCCTGTTCCCATCAGCAACAGGGAACTCGGCTCAGGAACAGCGCTGAGCTTGCCGCCCGGGTCCGTCGGCAGGCTGCCGATAAACTCCTCGTTATGCACCTCGCCGGTCGAACCGATCTGGGCAGCGATAAAGTTGCCGTCGATCTGTCCCGTCCCGTTCAGGATCGCAAACGGAGCCAGCACCGAAGCGCTGAAGCCCTGGTTCAGGGTCAGCGTCGTACCCGTCGAAAAGTTGAACAGGATGCCAACATCCGCGGCATCATCGCCCGAGTGCTGCACACCGTTGTAGTAGATCGCCGAACCCAGCGAAGGATTCGCGCCCGTCACGTTCACCAGGATCGTCGACCCCACCGGAGCGTCAATGTCGATCGGATGGTTCCCGTCGCCAAACACGCTGGAGTCGATGTTGAACACATTCAGCGTCGTGCTGGTGCCCTTCAGCACATACCAGGAAGGGTTATGCCCCGGCTGATTCAGCCCCAGCGCCGTGCCCGTCGTAGCCTGCGTCGCGAGGTAGAGTGACTGCGCATCCAGCGTAGCCCGCAGCGTGTCGAAGTCGATCCCCGAACCGCCCGTGGTCACACGATGGCCGCCATCGTTGAAGTTGAAGTTGCCGTTTGTGCCCGGCGCATACGCGTTGCCGCCGCCGTTCATGTTGAACTGCGTCCCGGCTGCCAAACCATTCGTCGACACAAAGCCGAACGTAGCTAGTGCGCCGTAAGGATCGCTGTTCAGGTTGCTGCCAACAGTAGTTCCAACCAGGATTTTGTCGGCTGCTGCCATCCGACCGGTTACATCCGCGCTCGTGCTGATGGTGCCGGCAATCAACGTATTTCCGTGAGAATCAACCGTACCAAGAGCAACCAGGTTATACGCACTGGCAATACCAAACGGCGCAAGCGAGTCGGCGCGTGCAGACAATGTCATCGACCCAACGATAAAAGTTCCAAGAACTAACTTATGAAGAAACATATGAACTAAGTCTTAGCAATCGCGCAGCCGAAGTAAAGACCATAAAGGCCGGGGTAACTCTAATGAATAACTAAGAAAAATCTAATAACATTGCAGAAATTTGCAGTTGGCTCTTCGACGCATCAATTTTCGCTAGTTCCACCCACGATTCATCCCGCTGTAACGCTCTCGCCGTCGCGCGGCCCTACTCTGACGGAGAACGATTCAACTCCTAACCTAAAAGGGACGCGACACAATGGCAACTCCCGTAGTCAATCCTGCGACCATCGCTTCTGGCTCCATCCTCGATCAGAAAATGGCGAAGTCCAACCCCGGCAAGTGGGGAATCATTCTCTTCGTCCTCATGCTGCTCGGCGGAGTCACTTACATCGTCACCAAGCTCTCGGACGATCTCTCCATCGTCCATCAAGCCTCGATCTATCCCTATGTTCTGCTGGGCCTCGCCCTCCTCATCGCTCTCGGGTTTGAGTTCGTCAACGGCTTCCACGACACCGCCAACGCCGTCGCCACCTGCATCTACACCCACTCGCTCGAGCCTCACGTCGCCGTCGTCTACTCCGGCATCATGAACTTCATCGGCGTACTCCTCAGCTCCGGCACCGTGGCCTTCGCCATCATCTCCCTGCTGCCCGTCGAGCTCATCCTCAAGGTCAGCAAAGGCTCCGGCTTCTCCATGGTCTTCGCCCTGCTGGTCGCCGCCATCCTCTGGAACCTCGCGACTTGGTACCGCGGCTTGCCCGCCTCCAGCTCCCACACCATGATCGGTTCCATCCTTGGCGTCGGTGTCGCCAACCAGCTCATGCAGGGCAACTCCGGAACCTCCGGCGTCGATTGGGAGCAGGTCACCAAGGTCTTCAAGGCACTCCTCATCTCGCCCCTCGTCGGCTTCGGCTGCGCCGCCCTCGTCTTCCTGCTCTTCAAGCTCGTCGCCCGCGATCCTCGCCTCTACAAGGCACCCGAAGGCACCGCTCCACCACCCTTCTACATCCGCATGCTGTTGATCCTCACCTGTGGCGGCGTCAGCTACGCCCACGGCTCCAACGACGGCCAGAAAGGCATGGGCCTCATCATGCTCATCCTCGTCGGCACCGTCCCCACTGCCTACGCGCTCAACCACACCGTCTCCGCCAAAGAGGTGGAAACCTTTGCTGCCGTCTCCACACAGGTCGCCGGAGCACTCAGCAATTACACCGATTCCTCGACAGTCGTGCAGGACTCAGGCCCTGAGCTGGAGAAGTTCGTCAGTACCAAGAAGTACGAGCCCGCTGTTATCCTCGCCCTCCAGCAGATGATCGGCGACATCCGCAACGAGGCCACCAGCTATGGCTCGCTGGGCCAGGTCCCGCAGGAGATGCAGGCCAACGTCCGCAACCAGATGTACCTCACCAGCGAGACCCTCCGCCTGCTCCCCAAGGCCCAAGGCGCTCCCAAGATGACCGACGCGGACGGAAAGGCTGTCGCCAACTACAAAAAGTTCCTCGACAAGTCCACCAAGTTCATCCCCAACTGGGTCAAAGTCGCCGTGGCTCTCGCCTTGGGACTCGGCACGATGGTCGGCTGGAAGCGCATCGTCGTCACCGTAGGCGAGAAGATCGGCAAAACCCATCTCACCTACGCCCAGGGTGCCTCCGCCGAGCTGGTCGCCATGTGCACCATCCTGGCTGCCGATACCTACGGCCTACCCGTCAGCACCACCCACGTCCTCTCATCCGGCGTAGCGGGCACCATGGCCGCAAACCGGAGCGGCTTGCAGATGTCCACCATCCGCGACATCGCCGCTGCCTGGGTCTTCACACTCCCGGCAGCCGCGTTGCTCTCAGGCGGCCTCTTCTGGCTCTTCAACCTCATCGCAAAGTAAGCAGCTCCAGCATCGTTACAACACATGGAAGGGCCCGCGTTCCAATGCGGGCCCTCTTTTCCACACCCCTTCGACTCGCATCGACCCCCGGAACTACCCACGGTCTGCCCTCATGGTTGATATGCTTACCCTAATCACATCATGAGTCTTAAAGCCAAAATCGAAGCAGTCATCTACGCATCCGAAGAGCCCGTCACCCTCGCCCAACTCACCGGCCTCCTCGGCCACGAGGCTCAGGCCGAACTCGACCACCTCGACGCCGCCCAGCATTCCCTCATCCTCGAAGGCGCGCCAACTGACTCCGAAGCCTCCGCCGAAGCAGCCACCGATCAGGATGGCCTCAACGAAGAAATCCTTCTGGACCCAGAACCAGCCTCCGAACCAGAGGCCGAAGCTGTCGCCACCCAGCCCGAAGAAGCCTCCGAACCAAGCGCCGCTGAACCCATAGCCGCCGAGCAGGGAAGCGAAGCCGTCCCAGCCGCCGATTCCAACGCCGAGACCAGCAAAGCCGCCAAAGCCGATAAAGAGAAGTCCCGCCGCCTGCGCGACTACTTCCGCTCGCTCCTCGACTCCCTCATCGCCGACTACGCCGCCTCCACCCGCGGCATCGAGATCCGCGAAGTCGCCGGCGGCTACCGCCTCGCCACCAAGCCTGAGTACCACGACGCTGTCCGCGGCTTCGTCAAATCCCTCAAGCCACCCCTCAAGCTCTCTCTCCAGGCGCTCGAGACCCTCGCCGTGGTCGCCTACAAGCAGCCCGTCACCGCCCCCGAGATCTCCGAAATCCGTGGCGTCGACACCGGCGGCGTCCTCGGCTCGTTGATGACACGCAAACTTATCACCACTGCTGGCCGCAAACAGGTCATCGGCCGCCCAATTCTTTATAAGACAACAAAGGATTTCCTCCTCCGTTTCGGATTGAGAGACATCGCAGAGCTTCCCAGCATCGAAGAG
>JANYER010000247.1 GCA_025359825.1 Granulicella sp. | reverse complement strand
GGCAGCAGAGGCCCGCGCCAAGATCGCCGAACTCAACGCCTCCGGCACCTACCGGCAGCCCATCGCTACCCAGATCGTCCCCGGCACTACCTTCTGGAAGGCGGAAGAATACCACCAGAAGTACCTCGAAAAGCGTGGCATGGTCAGCTGTCACATCTGAAGCCAGCAGCGGGGGACCGGCCCAAACCGGCCTGTCCCCCCGCATAGTAGCCGCATCTGTGTTATGCTGTAGAAGCATTCTGAAATACGAGTGCAGGCATCGCAGGCAAAGACATCCGTAGATTCATCCGGGTCTGGCCAGAGACTGCGATTCGCCTCACCCACCGCACCTTCCCGACTAGGAAACATTGGAAGCCGCGCTGGTTGCTCTGGCTGGAAGACCCGTCATCGGACGAGTCTCGCCGTGCAGCAGCAGTGCTTCGTGTTCCAACAAGCCTTGCTGACTAGATAAATCTATGGTGCCTCAGCACATAAGTGCGACCGTACCCCTGCAACCCTCGCTGGTCGATAGCCCAGCACTGCGCCGTAACCACATCTAAAGGAAAACACTTGAACTCCGCAATTCTTGAACCACAAACAGAAGTACAGAACCATGACCAAACCAACAACTTTCAGGCAGAACCTGCAATCCTGGTCACCCCCACCGGCCTTCCCCTCGTCGCCGATGTTCACTTCAATGACTTCAACATCTCTGACTCCCTGAAGAACCGCCTCGCCAACGCCGGCTTCACTCTGCCGACTCCCGTTCAGGCCAAGGCCATCCCGCCCGCTCTTGAAGGCGCAGACATCCTCGCCACCGCCTCTACCGGCACCGGCAAGACCCTCAGCTTCCTCATCCCGATGATTGAGCGTATGGACGCCAACTCCGTCCCCAGCACCAAGGGCAAACGTGGTCCTATCCGCGCGCTCATTCTGCTGCCGACGCGCGAACTCGCCATGCAGGTCCTTGAGGCCTACGGCAAGCTGGTCCCCAACGCCAAGAACGACGCCGTGCTCGTCTGCGGTGGCCTGTCCGAGAACAACCAGCTCGACCAGCTCGATCGTGGTCCACGCCTCGTCGTAGCCACCCCTGGCCGTCTGGAGGACTTCCTCCGCCGCCGCTCGGTCAACATCAACTCGGTTGAAATGCTGGTCCTCGACGAAGTGGATCGCATGTTGGACATGGGCTTCCTGCCCGCCATCCGCCGCATCGTTGGCGCCTTACCCAAGACCCGCCAGACCATGTGCTACTCGGCCACCCTCGATGCCAACATCCGTGAGATCGTCAAGGACTACGTCTCGAAGCCGGTTCGCATCGAGATCGGCACCACCTCCAAGCCCTCCGACCGCGTTGAGCTCCGCGTCTTCACCGTCATGCAGGACCAGAAGCTCGGCCTGCTCGACCAGATGCTGCGCGAAGAGGAAGGCACCTTCCTCGTATTCTCCCGCACCAAGCACGGCGCAGACCGTATCTCGAAGAAGCTTGAGAAGCTCGGCCACGATGCAGACGTCATCCACGGCGACCGCAGTCAGTCGCAGCGCACCGCCGCCCTCAAGGGCTTCCAGAACGGCAAGCACCGCGTTCTCGTCGCCACCGACGTCGCCGCCCGCGGTATCGACGTCAACGACATCGCTCACGTCGTCAACTACGACCTGCCGAATGCCTCCGACGACTTCGTCCACCGCATCGGTCGTACCGGCCGCGCCGGTAAGAAGGGTGTTGCTACCACCTTCGTCATGCCGCAGGAGAAGTCCGACGCCCGTAAGCTCGAGCGCGAACTGAAGATAAAGTTTGAGTGGCGCGAAGCCGATAAGAACCTTGAGAAGGAACTCCGCAATCAGCCCGTTGACACCAACAAAGGTCAGGACCTGATGCAGATGGAGACCCGCTCCTGGAAAGGCAACGATCCCGTTACGGCCATGACCCCCAACGCCAGCCCCTATAAGGCAGCCGCAAACAACGGCGGCTTCCGCAATCGCGGCAGCAACGGCGGAGGCGGTGGATTCGCCGGCAATCGTAATGGTGGTGGCGGACGTCCCGGTGCCAACGGACGCTCCAACAGCAGCCGCCCAGGCAGCAGCCGCTCCGGCCCAGCCCGCCGCGGTCAGTAACCTCTCAAACGATTTCTTCAGGTTAAATCCTGATCCGATCGCCAGACCGCCGCATCGCTTCGCGCGTCAACCAACGTGCCAGGCTTTGCGGCGATCTCGTTTTAATACCGTAGAAACGCTTCGCAGCATGCGCTCCCTGAGTCATTGGCTAGAATGAGTTGTGCCGACGCCGAATGGGAAGATACTGAACAAGCAAGTTACTGTCGCCGTTGCGCCGGTGCGCTTTGTCGACTCGAACGCTTCGGTCCTCTTTGACCTCCTTCGTGGAGTCGCCGCCCTGCTGGTCTTCTTCGAACACGGGCGTAATCTCTTCTTCCTGGACTATCCGGACCTCACCTCGCACCGTCTACTCTTCGCCATCCCCTACGTTCTCAGCGGAGCCGGCCATCAAGCGGTCGTCGTCTTTTTCGTCCTCAGCGGATTTTTTATCAGTGGCACAGTCTTTCGCGCCGTAGAACGCGACCAATGGCTCTGGACTGACTACCTCACGCGCCGCTTCGTGCGTCTTTGGGTCGTGCTCCTCCCGGCGCTGTTGCTCTGCCTGTTCTGGGATAAGCTCGGGATCCACCTCGGACATGCACCGGCCCTCTATCGTGGTGAAGTCAACAACCACATGCTGGGAAACGTCACGCAGCTACTCTCCCCGTCGGCCTTTTTCGGCAATCTCTTCTTCGTGCAGGCCATCATGGTCCCTGTCTTCGGCTCCAACGGAGCTCTCTGGAGCCTGGCCAATGAGTTCTGGTACTACATCCTCTTTCCGCTTGGCTACTTCACCCTTCGCCGCGCCACTCCTCCCCTCCAACGCTTGATCTGCGGGCTGCTTTTTCTGGCAACTGCCTGGTTTGTTCGCGGAGGCATCCTCAACGCCTTCCCCGTCTGGCTCACCGGCACCGTCCTGCTGCTCGTCCGACCACCGCACTTTTCCGCAGCACTGGCACGCCACCTGCGCCTTTTGGCAGCCTGTAGCTACGCTCTGCTGTTCTTTTTTCTAGGCAAGACCCACTGGATCACCGGTCTCCTGAGCGACTACATCCTAACCGCCGCCACCTTCGGCTTCCTTTGGATTCTTCTCTCGGCGAACGGCCGTGCCGTTCCAGCTGCCACCGCCGTCGTCGCCTCTCGCGAAACCGCTCGCTTCTCGTACACCCTGTATGCCGTTCACACCCCGCTGCTGGTCTTCATCGCATCTCTGGTCCTTGGAGACACTCGCTGGGTTCCAACACCCACTCACATCGCGTCTGCCCTGGCCATCGCCTGCATCACCTTGGGCTACGCCTTCGGTCTGGCTTCCTTCACCGAGTTCCGTACCGACTCGATCCGCCGATTCATCGAGCGGTTTCTGCACCTTCCCGATCCGCCTTCGGCACTTCCGTCCAATCCCAACGCTTCCACATCACAAATAGCCCAAAAATAGCGCGGTCCCAGCGTTTTCGAACAAATTACTGGCCACTTCTCATGAGAAAATGTAAGTAATGATCTCTGTGTCTAATGTCACCATGCGCTATGGCTCGAAGCTGCTCTTCGAGGATGTCTCCGTCACCTTCACCACGGGCCGTCGTTACGGCCTCACCGGCCCCAACGGCGCCGGCAAATCCACCTTCATGAAGTGCCTCACCGGCGAGATCGAGCCGCAGAAGGGCACCGTCGTACGCCCCCGGAAGATCGGCGTCCTTTCTCAGGACCAGTACGCGTTCGACGCCTACCGCTGCATCGACACCGTCATCATGGGCAACAAGGCTCTCTGGGCCGCGTTAGAAGAGCGCGAAATCATCTACAACAAGCCTGAGATGACCGATGAAGACGGCTCACGCCTCGGCGAACTCGAAGGCATCGTCGGCGACGAAGATGGCTACGAGGCCGAGTCGAACGCCGCTGTCCTGCTTCAAGGTCTCGACATCCCCGACGAACTCCATGAGCGTAAGATGTCCGAGCTTCAGGGCGGCCAGAAGGTCCGCGTCCTGCTAGCCCAGGCGCTCTTCGGCAACCCTCAGGCTCTGCTCCTCGACGAACCCACCAACTACCTGGACCTCGAGTCCATCCACTGGCTCCAGGACTTCCTCCTCCGTTATAACGGCACCGTCATCACCATCTCGCACGATCGCCACTTCCTCAACAACGTCTGCACCCACATCGCCGACATCGACTACGAGACCATCATCACCTACAACGGTGGCTACGACGACATGGTCTTCCAGAAGACCAGCGTCCGCACCCGCATCGAGAGCCAGAACGAGCAGCGCGAGAAGAAGATCGCCCAGCTCAACGACTTCATCGCCCGCTTCTCCGCCGGTACCCGCTCCAGCCAGGTGAACTCGCGTAAGAAGGAAGTCGAGCGCCTCGCCACTTCAGAGCTTGCCCGCTCCAACATTGCCCGCCCTTTCATCGCCTTCAAGATGGATCGCCCCTCCGGCAAAAACGTCCTCGAGTTCGAGAACGTTAACAAGACCTACACCCAGAAGGACGGAAAGGTCGAGCAGGTCATCGCCGGCTTCACCGCCTCCGTCACCCGCGGCGATAAAGTCATCCTCATGGGCCGAAACGGGCAAGGGAAGACCACGCTGCTCAAGGCCCTGCTCGCCAACGGCCCCGGCATCGAGGAGAAGGACGTATCCATCGATTCAGGGACAGTGAAGTGGGGGCATGAAGTCTCCATCGGCTACTTCGCCCAAGACCACAAGGGCTCCATTCAGCTCGGTAGGACCGCCTCCGACTGGCTCCACCAATTTGATCCGGCAGCTACCAAGGAAGACATCCGCGGCATCCTCGGCCAGATGCTCTTCAAGGGCGAAGAAGGCCTCAAGAAGACCGACGCCCTCTCTGGAGGCGAAGCTGCCCGTCTCCTCTTCTGCAAGATCATGCTGCAGAAGCCCAACGTCCTCGTCTTAGACGAGCCGACGAACCACCTTGATCTGGAAAGCATCAACGCCCTCAACCAGGCCATTCAGAAGTACGAGGGAACCGTCTTCCTCGTCACCCACGACCAGGACCTGATCGAAGAGGCCGGCACCCGCATCTGGCACTTTGAAGGCGGCCCCACCAGCTTCCACATCACCGACCACAAGGGCCCGTACGAAGAATATCAGCAACAGCTAGCCATAGCCGCGAAGTAAAACAGCCGCCCTAAATCCGGGTGCCCCATCCTTTGCAGTTTCATCGCAATGGGTGGGGTATTCGCGCAGCGAACCGTACTCCTCCAGAACATCTCGAACTCTCCTAACCACTCCACCCCACCCTCTCCCAAAAGTGGGATACTAGCCTCAGAAGAGGGAACCTCATGGCAACGACCGAACCCCAAATCCCCCGCGGCAAAAACGTACTCGGCCAGCCACTCGACAACTGTGGCTGCGACCCTAAGGGTCCGACGACTGGCTTCTACCGGGACAACTGCTGCAATACCAGCCCCGATGATCTCGGCGTCCACACCATCTGCTGCATCGTTGACGCCCCTTTCCTCGCCGCCTCCAAGGCCCTCGGCAACGACCTCTCCACCCCCATGCCCCAGTACGGCTTCTCCGGCCTTAAGCCCGGCGACCGCTGGTGCGTCTGCGCCGCCCGCTGGCTCCAGGTCCAGCAGGCCGGAGCAGCCTGCCCCATCGTCCTCGAAGCCACCCACGAGAACACCCTCCGCATCGTCCCCTTTGAGCTCCTCATCCAATTCGCCATCATCCCCACCCAACTCCACTAAAGTTCAAACCACGCTTCGCGTCAAATTTGCAATTATCCCCACCCAACTCCACTAAGACGGTGAGCCTCCCCGTCCGGGTCGGGGCCCGAAATCTGATCCGGAACCCATCCAATTGTTAACAAAATGTAAATAAAACCTCCCCATCGCAATCGCTAAATCTCCCGCAAGTCGCTTTCTTCTTGACACATCCCCTGCGCTCAGCGACCTTTATAACTATTACGACAATTCATTTTTAAGCCGTACCCAACGTGCCCCTCTTTCGAGGCAGAGCACACAGACTGTACAAGAACGAACATCCCTATCTGTTCACACACCGCCACTTTTGCTATCGGTGTCTTTCTAAGGAGCCCTTTACTCAATGAAATCTACGTCCTTCCTCCGGCCGCTGTTTGCCCTCGCCGCCACTTTGGTACTTCTCGTCGCGGCTGCCTCCTCTGCCACTGCCCAGACCTCCGCCCTTGGCAACATCGCCGGTGTCGTCCGTGATTCCACCGGTGCCGTCGTGCCCAACACCACCGTGGTCATCAAGAACACCGGCACCGGCGCCTCCCGCACCCTCACCACCGACTCCGACGGACACTATGTCGCCACCTTCCTCCAGCCCGGCTCCTATGAAGTCACGCTGGGCGGGACCGGCTACGGCAAGATCAACCAGAAGAACGTCACCGTCCAGGTAGGTCAGGTCGCCACCGTGGACGCAACACTGCCCAACGCCACCGTCGACACCACCGTTGTGGTCAGCAGCGCGCCACCCCTGGTCGATACCGATAAGGTTGCCATCAACCAGGTCGTCTCTGAGAACCTGATCAACAATCTTCCCGTCAACGGTCGCCGCTTCGATAACTTCGTGCTCGCCACTCCGAACGTTGTTCCCGACGGCAACACCGGTCTCATCAGCTTCCGCGGTATCTCCGGTATCTACAACTCCAACATCGTCGACGGCGCCAACAACAACCAGGCCTTCTTCTCCGAGGCCCGTGGCCGTTCCATCGGCGCACCCTACGTCTACCCGGTAGATGCCATCAAGGAGTTCTCCTCCGAGAACGCCGGTTACTCCGCGGAGTTCGGTCAGGCTGCCGGCGGTATCATCAACGCCGTCACCAAGTCCGGTGGCAACAAGCTCCATGGCGATGTCTACGAGCTCTACCGCACCCCCGGCTACAACGCCGGTGATCGTCAGACCAAGACCAAGCCCATCAAAGTACAGCACCAGTACGGCGTTTCGGTCGGCGGCCCCATCATCAAGGACAAGCTCTTTTACCACTTCACCTACGATGCCTTCCGCAAGGTGACCCCCATCACTTATCTCTCCACCTACAACGGCGTACAGGTCCAAGCGACTGGCGGCGTACAGAACGTCAATGACCTCAAGGGTCTCTGCGACCAGCGTACCTCGAGCTACCTAACCCGTGGAACGGCTGCTGCCTCGGTCATCTATCCCAGCATTATCCCCGGCATCTCCCCCACCCAGTGCAACGCAGCTGTGGACTTCCTCCTCACCAAGCAGCTCGGCACATACGGTCGCAACGTCAAGCAGGACATCTTCTTCCCCCGTCTCGACTATCAAATCACCTCGAACACCCACCTCTCCACCACATTCCTCTGGCAGAACTTTCACCAGCCCAACGGCTATAACACCGCCACCACCGTCAACAACGGCGGCGTCAGCCAGAACGGTACGGCGGACTTCCACTCGCGTTTCCTCGTAGTCAACGCTGAGACAGCTATTACCCCCCGTCTCGCCAACGTAGTGCACTTCCAGTGGGCGCGCGACCTTGAGACCGACTCCACCAACTCCGGTGGCCCGGCCAATAGCGTCACGGGTATCGCTGCCTACGGCGAGACCAACGCCCTGCCCCGTGGTGCCTTCCCCGATGAGCACCGCTGGCAGTTTACCGATATCGTCTCCACCACCCTCGGCAAACACACGTTCAAGATCGGTGCCGACGTAAACCTTATCCATGAGCAGATTCAGAACCTCTTCCAGGGCGACGGTGCCTTTACCTACGGAACCGGTACCAACGAGTTCAACTTCGCTAACTGGATCCAGGACGTCTACCAGGTCAACGGTGGCAAGCACTACAACTCCTTCACCCAGGTCAACGACCCCATCACCAAGGTTGGTGCCGATGACTTCTGGAACCAGAACTACGACGGTTTCATCGAAGATTCTTGGAAGATCAAGCCCCGCCTCCTGCTCTCGCTCGGCGTTCGCTACGACCTCCAGCTCGTTCCCCAGCCCGAGAATCCTAACGTCTCGTCGCCCCTGGCTCAGCTCTACACCGCCACCATCAACAACTACAAGAAGATGGTTCAGCCGCGTATCGGCTTCTCCTTCAACCCCTACCAGGGCACGGTCCTGCGTGGTGGCTTCGGCACCTTCTACGGTCTCAACTCCAACTCCACCTACTACACCATCCGGCGCGAGAACGGTGTCTACCAGCAGCAGTTCAACGTCTCTGCCTTCCCGACCCCTAACTCGCCCTATGTAACCGCATCAGGAACTGCGACAGGTCAGCCAAACCGCACCTTCCAGCAGTCGGGCGGTTACCCCACAGTATCGCCGCAAGGTGGTATTCCGTACTTCACGCCTCCTGGCCCGGCACCTACCAACCTGGTCACTGGCGCGCCCATCACCCCCGTCAATCCTGGTCCGGTTGTTCCCCTACCCGGAACCATCAGTGCTCGTGGTCTAGACCCCAACTTCAAGAACCCCATGTCCATGTCGTGGGATCTCGCCGTAGAGCAGGAGCTGCCGCTCCACACCTCGCTCACCATCAGCTACGTCGGCAACCGTGCGACCCGCCTGCCTATCTTTGTCGATACCAACATCGATGTGTCAGCCGCAGTCAACCGTCAGTACTACTACTTCCCGACGGCGACCTCCGCCCCGACGGTCATCACTGTCCCCTACTACGGTACGCGCTTGACGCCCAACACCGGCGCAATCCTTACCGGCTTCTCAGACGTCAACAGCAACTACCACTCCTTCGTCGCCAGCGTTCGTAAGCCGGTCAGCCACGGTGTAGAAATCCTCGCCAACTACACCTGGGCTAAAACCATGGACGGCGGTCAGGTCTCGGGCGTCAACGGAACCTTCAACGGTACCGATACCCCCATCGACCCTGTCGCCCGCGGCAAGCGTCTCGGACGTTCGGCGGAGTACTCCAAGTCGGACCTCGATATGCGTGGTCGCTTCGTTGGCTCCATCGTAACCATGCCTACTATTGATCGCTTCGTCTCGAACAAGTACGCTCGTTACGCGATCGATGGCTTCACCGTCTCGGGTACGCTCACCGCACAGAACGGCCTTCCCATCACTGGCTTTTTGACCAACTCACCCGCTTCCGCCATCGGCAACGGTGGACTTTCAGGAGCCGCCCTCTCGCTCTTCAACTCAGGTACCCCCGGCCGTGTTCCCGATATCATCGCGGGTCGTAATGCGTTCAAGGGACCCGGTGTGCACAACATCGACGCCCGTGTCTCGCGTAACTTCCCCATCCACGAGAGCATCAGCCTTCAGATCTATGCTGAGGCCTACAACATCACCAACCACAAGAACATCCTTACGGTGAACACCGGGCTCGCTACCTTTACTGCGCCCTCAACTGCAACTCAAACGAACACCATCACAACAACGTCCGGCCCCATCACCTGCGGCTCGGCGCTGGGCGCTGGTTGCATCACTCCCATCTCAAGCAGCTCTGCCGTCTTCGGCTCTCAGAGTGGAACCAGCGCCGTCCTCTACGGACCCCGCCAGCTCCAGCTCGCAGCCAAGCTGTTCTTCTAACCTCAACCCGCAACAATAGAACGGCCCCGGACAAGTCCGGGGCCGTTCTGCATTTAGACCATCCTGGATTCCGGGTGCCCCATCCTTCGCGTCTCTGTCTCTCGCGAAGGGGGGGGTATCGGGCAAAGCCCGACCGCTCTCCTCACTCCCCCACTAACCCCGCCATCCTGCGTGACATCTCTAGGACGAACCCACTCGCTTGACACCAAACTACCTCCCACAACCACCTTCCCACTTCACTATCCCTCTTCGGAAACCACAAGTCCAAACCTAAACCTCATCGTTTGAATACTTTGCGCAACAATAGGGGGAGGGGGGGAGCACACCGTACTGACCCATAAAAAGGCGCACCAAACCCATCGCAAACTGAGAGACAGGAAAGATTGGAGAGGGGAAAAGAAGGAAGGGAAGTGGTGCACCCGAGAAGATTCGAACTTCTGACCTACAGCTTCGGAGGCTGCCGCTCTATCCAGCTGAGCTACGGGTGCTTACCTCTAGCCTAGCACGAGACCGCCCCGCTATTGAAGCATCCACAGCATCAAACCCTGTCTGCGCGGACGTTTGACAGCCACTCCCTCCACCCCGCAGCATCGTAACTGCAGCCAGCGTAACCCGATCCACGGTCGCAACGTCTCACCTCTAACCGCAACCAGAACCTTTGAACCTCTGAAAGAGAGAACCAAGACCCATGCGCCTCTTCGCTACCCTTGCCTGTACGGCCCTACTTAGCCTCTCCAGCCTCACCGTAACCGCCCAGATGGCGATGGATAAGCCTGGCGCCCCTCCTGCCAGTCCCGACGCCACCGCTCAGGTCTCCCTCGGCGGTAAGGCCATCTCCATCAAGTACAGCGCACCCTCCCTGCGCGGACGTCACGTAGGCACCGCCGATATCGTCCCCTACGGAGAGGTCTGGCGCACCGGCGCAAACCCCGCCACCACCATCGTCACCGCCACGGACCTCACCATCGGCACCCTCACCCTCCCCGCCGGCACCTACACCCTCTTCACCCTACCCACCCCCACCACCTGGCAACTCATAATCAGCAAAGCCACCGGCGAGTGGGGCATCCCCTACCCCGAAGGCCAGGACTTCGGCCGCGTCCCCATGATGGGCAAGTCCGTCGCCAAGCCGCAGGAGGTTATGTCCATCTCCTTTGAAAACACCAAGGGCAAGACCACCGAACTTCACGTCAAATGGGACACCATCGACCAGTTCGTCACCGTAACCACCAAGTAGCCCACCCCGCAGCAAAAAGCCGCTAAGCCCATTCAGGCTTAGCGGCTATTTCTTGCAGCAGCAGGACTAGAAGTTCAAAACCTCACCGGCACCATCGGCGTACGCCACCGAACCACCCTCTGGCCCAGCCAGATCTTCCACCCGCAGCGACACCCGCACACTCCCACCCCCCTCAAACGCGATCTCCATTGCCTCACCTTCTTCTACGGTGGCGGCGCTCACGCTCTGTCCAATGAAGCTGCAAAGAACGTCCCGGTACTCCGGCTCGCCAAACGCATACGAGCCTTCTTCCCGGAACGCCTCCGGCCACTCGTAGCAAGTCACCAGCGGCCCATCGAATCGAAACTGCACGTAGTCCTGGACAAACTCTACCGAACCCAGCTCATGATCAATGATCGCGTCGAGATTGAAGCCTGCTTCCAACTCCATCCCTAGTGGCCCGTCTCTTCCGCGATAAACGCCTCATAGTCCGCAGCCGAAAGCAGCCCGCCAACCTGGCCTGCATCCGCCAATTCCAGCTTCAGAATCCACGTTGTATTCGCGTCCGAATTGATCGTCTCCGGAGCATTCACCAGCGCGTCGTTCACCGCAGTCACCGTCCCCGATACCGGGCAGAACAGGTCAGACACTGCCTTCACCGACTCCACCGACCCAAAAATCTTGCCAGCCTCCAGCACATCGCCAACCTTGGGCAGCTCCACGAACACGATGTCGCCCAATGAGTTCTGCGCGTAGTCGGTAATCCCAACGGCCCCAACCGCGCCGTCAACCTGAATCCACTCATGTTCCTTGGTGTATTTGTATTCTGTCGGATAGCTCATATCGTTCGATTCTCTCCAATACCAATTGTAGTGCGTGTCGTTTGCGGAAAACCTGGCTCAAGTATTTCAGCGAGGCCCAAACCCCGGGTAAGGATCGAGCTGTGTCATCACAGCTACCTCCAGCATCTTCAACTGCGCTAGCGGCAGGCTCTCCACCGCAGTTCGCACCTCATCCTCTGTAGCGGCTTCGATCAGCAGAGCTGCACCTGGTGTGTCCTTGCGTCGCCAGGCATTCCGAATCACCCCAGCCGCAAACAACTCCCGTACCCGCTGCGCCTCCGCCTCTAGCAGCTCCGGAGTCCACGATTCAGCAGGGAATACATCCATCCGACGACGAGTCAAAACCAGAAATTGCACACTGCCTCCTTCATACGACCAGGCTCAAACATTCATACGAACCAGTAACCTGAAAAGGCTAAACGAGCTTCTTCGGCTTCTTGTAAAACGGCAACGCCGTAACCCGCGCCTTCACCAACTGCCCACGAATCTCCACGGCCAGCTCGCTATCCACCACTGCCAGCTCCACCGGCACATACGCCATCGCAATATTTTTTTTCAGGAACGGTGCCGGCGAGCCACTCGTCACCTCACCCACCTTCGTCCCGTCCAGCGTCGCCACTGGATACCCATCGCGAGCGATCCCGCGGTCTACCATCTCCAGCCCAATCAGCTTCCGCTTGGGCCCGCCGCCAGCCTGTATTTCAGCCAGTGCCGCCTTGCCGACAAACGAGTCCTTCTCGAGCTTTGCATACCGCCCAAGATTGGCCTCAAATACATTGATAGTGTCCGAAATTTCATGTCCGTACAGCGCCATCGCCGCTTCCAGCCGTAACGTATTACGCGCTCCCAGGCCGCACGGCACAATCCCAAACTCCGCACCCGCCTCCAGCACCTCCGCCCAAACCCGCGCACTGGTCGCTTCGTCGGAAGGCACATAAATCTCAAAGCCGTCCTCACCCGTATAGCCCGTTCGGGCAATCATCACATTGTGCAGACCGCACACCGTACCCCAGGTAAACCAGTAGTTCTTGATCGTGCTCAGGTCCGTCGACGTCAGCTTCTGCAGCGTCTCCGCCGCCTTCGGCCCCTGGATCGCGAGCTGCGTATAGTAGTCGCTGAAGTCGTTCACGTGCACACCGGACATGTGCCCAATCTGCGAACGCACCCACTGCACGTCCTTCTCTCGCGTGCCTGCATTGATCACAATCAGGTAGTCGTTGTCCGAGAGCTTATGCACCACAACGTCATCCACAAACGTCCCATTCGGATACAGCATCGCTGAGTAGTGCGCCTGCCCAATCGCCAGCTTGCTCGCATCGTTCATGCAGAGCTGGTTCACCGCAGCCAGTGACCCCGGCCCGCGCAGTTGAATATCCCCCATATGCGATACATCGAACACTCCCACACCCGTCCGCACCGCCATATGCTCCGCAATCAGACCGGAGTACTCCACCGGCATGTCCCACCCGCCAAAGTCCACCATCTTGGCTTTGTGTATCCGGTGCGTCCCGTTCAATGCAGTCTTGCGTAGGGTTGCTGTTGCGTCAGCCATGAAGATTCATCCTTGCGTCTGTGAAGTTACTGGAAAGTATTTGTGAAGGGGTCGCCTGAAATCTAGTTTCCAAAACTAACGCGGCTATTTAACGATAGCACCGCAAGCCAGCTATCGCGCACGCCACTCCCTACTGTCCGATACCCGAACGCAGCCCTTCCACCGCCCGCTGCAGCTTGAAGTAGGTCTTGTCGGTCACACGTTCATGCGTCTGCCATCGCACCACCCCGGCCCCATCCATTACTACGACGTACGCATCGTCGCCACCGGAATATCCTGTCACCGTCCGCCACCCCGCCTCATCCTGCAGAATCGGAACAAAGTGTGGCCGCCCGCGCTCCGACACCGAATCCTTGATCTTCCCCGTCACATAGCCGCGCAGCAGACGTGGCACTCCCGCCAGCACAGGCATCTCGTAGAAGACCACTGCAGCTGAACCCTCGTAGTCCGCACTCAGCCGCACTCCCCAATCCTTTACCGCATCCCGCGAGCCTTGGCTGAACCCGACCACCAGCACCCCGACCCGGCCCTTCAGGTCCGTCGGCAGATTCACTGCCTGCCCGCTGAACGAAGTTCCACGCACGTCCGGAATCAAGACCGCAGTCTCCGCCCCGCCAGCGCCCTTTGAAGCTCCCAGCCAGCACCCGATCCCTACCACCATCACCACGCCCGCCCGACCCGGTCTGCGAGAGAACAAACCCCTGAAACTCATCCCTAAAGTCTATCCACCAACCTCACCCAGCTTATCCATCACCCCCATTCTCTGTTGCTCATATCAAATCACGACCGTCTCTTTGTACTCCCCAAACACACCTCGCAAGACCTCTGCCACCTCACCCACCGTTGCATAGCCTTCCACCGCCGTCAGAATCCGCGGCATTACATTTGCGCCACTCCGCGCAGCGTCCTCCAGAGCCCGTAACGCCGCCGCATGCCCCCCAGCATCCCTCCGTATCCGCAGCGCTCGCAACCGCTCCACCTGCCGCCCTTCCAGCTCTGGATCGATTTTCTGCAGCGGCACCGCAGCATCGCCCTCACTGGCAAAGGCGTTCACACCCACTACAATCGCCTCGCCCGTCTCCACCGCCCGCTGATACTCATACGCGGCATTCTGAATCTCCCGCTGCACATATCCCTGCTCAATCGCTCGTAGCATCCCGTATCGGCCGTTCTTGTCGAACCCCGCAATCGTAGCGAGATAAATATCCGCCCGTCGCTCCATCTCATTCGTTAGCGACTCAACGTAATACGACCCTGCCAGCGGATCCACCGTATCCGCTACGCCACTCTCATGCGCCAGCACCTGCTGGGTCCGTAGAGCGATGCGCGCAGCATTCTCCGTCGGCAGCGACAACGCCTCATCGAACCCGTTCGTATGTAGACTCTGCGTTCCACCCAGCACCGCCGCCAGCGCCTGTAGTGTCGTTCGAACGATGTTGTTCTCCGGCTGCTGTGCTGTCAGGGTCGAGCCAGCCGTCTGCGTATGGAACCGCAGCATCCAGCTCTTCGGGTTCTTCGCTCCAAACCGCTCCCGCATGATCTCGGCCCACATGCGCCGCGCCGCACGAAACTTCGCCACCTCCTCCAGCAGGTTGCTGTGCGCGTTGAAGAAGAAGCTCAGCCGCGGAGCGAACGCGTCCACCTCCATCCCCGCATCCAGCGCCGCCTGCACATACGCCACGCCGTTCGCGAGTGTGAAGGCTACCTCCTGCACCGCTGTGCAACCCGCCTCCCGCATGTGGTAGCCGGAGATCGAGATCGTGTTCCACTCCGGCACCTCCACCGCCGCCCACGCAAACACGTCTGTCACCAGCCGCATCGCCTGCGGCACGGGATAGATGTATGTCCCCCGCGCAATGTACTCCTTCAAAATATCGTTCTGGATCGTCCCGTTCAGCCGCTTCACCTCGGCACCCGTCCGCTTCGCCACCGCGACATACAGAGCCAGCAAAATCGAAGCCGTCGCA
>JANYER010000244.1 GCA_025359825.1 Granulicella sp. | reverse complement strand
CGCTGGGAGTGGTGACGTTTGTGGCGAGCTTGGTGAGTCCTTGGCTGGCGGCGGTGCCGGGTGCGACGACGGCAATGCTGCTGCATGGAGTGGTGGGGACGGTTGGGGCGATGAGTCGGGTGCGGGTGGCGGATGTGCGAGTGCCTGCGCCTGCAGCGTGGGTGATGGTGGTGGCGGTAGTGGTGTGGGCGTTCTGCTGCTGGGCGGTGCGTCGGCGGGCGCGTGGGTGGGTGTTGAGTGCGTTGGTGGTGCTGCCATTGGTTGCAGCGATAGTGTTATGGCCAGAGAAGCCGCTGCTGACTAGCGGGGTGATGGAGGTGACGGCGATTGATGTGGGGCAGGGTGATGCGTTGCTGGTGGTGAGTCCTGAGGGGCAGACGATGCTGGTGGATGCGGGTGGGCCGGTGGGGAGCTTGAAGGAGACGGCTGAGGCGCAGGCTAACTTCGATGTGGGGGAAGAGGTGGTGTCGCCCTACCTGTGGTCGCGGCAGATTCGCAGACTGGATGTGATGGCGCTGAGCCATGCGCATAGCGACCACATGGGAGGGATGGCGGCGGTGATGCGCAACATGCGGCCCCGAGAGTTGTGGGTGGGGGTGGATGCGGACTCTGCGGCGTATCGGGCGCTACTGGCCGAGGCGGTGGAGTTGGGTGTGGTGGTGCGACACTATCGGGCGGAGGATGCGGTGCGCTGGAGTGGGGTGGATGTGCGGGTGCTGTCGCCGGGGTTTGAGTATGAGAATGCGGGCGAACCGAAGAACGATGACTCGTTGGTGCTAAGGCTCCAGTATGGCAAGGCATCGGTGCTACTGGAGGGGGATGCGGAGGCGGCGAGTGAACGCAGCATGGTGGCACACGGGTTAGTGGCTCCGGTGACGCTGTTGAAGGTGGGGCACCATGGGAGCCGCACGTCGACTACGGATGAGTTTTTTGCGGCGGCTGCGCCGGAGAGTGCGGTGGTTTCGGTGGGGAGGGGCAATACGTTTGGGCATCCTCGGTACGAGGTGATTGAGCGGATTGCGGGGGCGCAGACGAAGCTGTACCGAACCGATGAGTTCGGGCTCACTACGTTTCTGCTGGGGCGGGATGGTGCTATGCGAGTGATCGCTAACGGAATAGAGTTACGGTGATTGCTGCTTTGATTCGCGTGATCAACAAGAGGCTTGAGCGGGTGGGTGAGCGGGAGTAGGTTGTACATAAGCGTACGGCTAGATGGACCAGCGGGGGTTAGCGATGGACCTTGAACCGGTCGAGAAGCTTGAGACAGCGACCCAGAACAACACAGCGGAGCAGGCGGAGGAGCAGCGGTTGCTGCGCCGGTTGCAGATGATGATGAACATGCTGATGCAGGTGATTGCGCAGGACCGCAGCCTGACGATTGAAGAAGCGTCGCAGATGATCGCGGACAGCCGCAAAGCAGCGCTGGCGATGTTTCCGGGGAAGGAACTGGCGTATGACATTTTGTGGAAGCCGCGTTTTCAGAGGCTGATGCAGGAGCGATTCCGCATTATGTGACGGTTGACCGTGCTGGAGGTAAACTATGAGGCATGAGCGCACGATGCAGCCATCTGAAGACGATCCATCCGGTAAAGCCCCATACGCACGGTTGTGAAGAGTGCCTGAAGATTGGGCAGCAGTGGGTGCATCTGCGGCTGTGCCGAGAGTGCGGGCATGTGGGTTGCTGCGACTCGTCTATTGGCAAACATGCGACGAAGCACTTCCACGCGGTGAAGCATCCGATTATCCAATCCATTGAGCCGGGGGAGGATTGGTACTGGTGCTATGTGGATGAGGTGATGTTCGAGCTGGACTAGCGGGCTTGATTAGAAGACTAGGTGAGTTGCCCCGGGACCTGCGCGTCCTTTGCATCGCCCAGCTTGACCTTGAAGTCCAGCTTCTTGCGACCACGGAAGACGGTGATGGTGACCTCGTCGCCGGCGCGGTGGGAGTTCATGGCTGCAGATAGATCCTGCGGGCTGGCGATCTCCTGGCCGTCGAGCGCGATAATCAGGTCACCGCCCAGCATCACGGGCTGGTTGCCCTGATACATGCGTTGTGTGCCGCCTTTGAGGCCGGCCTTCTCGGCTGCTCCACCGGGCAGGACGCGCTCGATGAGCACACCATAGTCGGCAGCTAGACCGATCTGCTGGGCCTCATCGGGGCCAATCTGCAGGGTTACGACATCGAGGGTGGGGCGACGGACGCGACCGTACTTGGCGAAGTCGTCGAGGACTGCTTTGGCGGTGTTAACGGGAATGGCAAAGCCGATGCCGGAGCTTTGGTCGGCGCCGTTATTGGCGATGAGTGTAGTGATGCCGATAACTTCGCCTTTAGAGTTCAAGAGCGGACCGCCGGAGTTGCCGGGGTTGACGGCGGCGTCGGTCTGGATGGCGTCCTCAATGGGATTGCCCTGCGGACCGCGGATGGAACGGATGGCGGAGATGATGCCGCGGGTCATGGTGCCCTGCAGGCCGAAGGGGTTGCCGATGGCGTAGACGCGCTGTCCGACGACGAGACCCTGCGACTCGGCGAGCGTGGCTGCGACGAGGTTAGGGGCGTTGATCTTGAGCAGCGCGAGATCGTGGCCCGGGTCTGCACCGACGAGGGTGGCCTTGTAGATGTGTTTATCGGAGAGCTTAACTTCGATCTTCTGGGCGTTGCCGATGACGTGGTTATTGGTGAGGATGAGGCCATCCTTGTTAAGGATGAAGCCGGAGCCCTGGCCCTGCTGTGGAACGGGGCCATAGAAGAAATCGAACTTGACCTCGGTCGAGGTGATGTTGACAACGCTGGGAAGAGCTTTTTTATAGACGGCGATGTTCTGCTGCTCTTCGTTGTCGTAGGCGGGAGCGGCGGAGGCCTCGGTGAGGTCGAAGCTGCCGAGTGCTCCGCTGACGGTGGTGGCGTGGGTGCCGTTGCCGGCTGCGATGGGCGCGAGGGCGCGGTGCAGCCAGGGGACGAGCGCTCCGCTGGAGGCCACATGAGTGGTGACGTAGTAGAAACCCGAGAGCAACACGATTACCAGAAGAACAGGACGCAGTTTCATGGTTTCAAACCTTCACAGAGTGCTGGGCAACTTGAATTTGCCGCTGATTGATATTGTAGCGATTTTGGATAGAAAAGAGGGCTGATCCACACGTAAGGCAAGTGCTAGACCTGGGCGACGAGGATAGGCCATAGTTGGTCGATCTGCCACTCGAGTTCTACTTCGGGACCGTTGTTGGTGAGGACGTAGTCGCTGAGGGATGCTTTTTTTTCATCGGAGATCTGCTGGTCGAGCCGCCGCCTGGCTTCGGCTTCGAGGGTTTCGCGTTGGATGTCGGTGAGGACTTCTCCTTTGGATGCACGGGAGACGAAACGAGCTATTCTTAGCTCCTCAGGGGCGGTGACGAGGATGATTTTATCGAAGCGGTCGCGACTGTCGTCTCCGGTGTGTTTGGTCTCAAAGATCAGGGCGGATTCGATGATTACGACTGATTTTGGATTGGATGTGGCAATCTCTTCCACGAGTTCGTGCTGCCTGGCGATGACGGCGGGATGCACGATTGCGTTTAGTTCTTCGACTCTGCCATCGGCGAAGGCGAGCTTCGCGAGAGCGGTGCGGTTTAGCTCCCCGCTGGGCAGCACTACGTCAGGGCCAAAGTGCTGCACGATGGCGGCGTAGACTGGCTGGCCTGGCTGCATCATGGCGCGACCCATTTCGTCGGATGAGAGCACGTGCGCTCCCAGGGTCTGAAACATGCGTGCGGCTGTGGACTTTCCTGCTCCGAGGCCGCCGGTGAGGGCTACGCACTGCATCGCGCTAGGCCTCGGTCTCGGACTCGCTCGCAGTGGTTGCTGCGCGGCGGGCTTTAGCGGCGGTGATGGTGTTCTGCATGAGCATGGCGATGGTGAGTGCGCCGACGCCGCCGGGTACGGGCGTGTAGGCGCCGGAGATGGCGAAGGCTGCGGGCTCAATGTCGCCGACGACTGTGGAGCCACGTTTAGCGAAGCCTTCGGCGCGCCTAGCGTCGGCGGGGAAGAGGCGTTCGACCTCGGCTGCGTCGGTGAGGCGGTTGATGCCTACGTCGATGAGGGTTGCGCCGGGCTTGACCATGTCGGCGGTGACGAAGCCGGGACGTCCGATGGCGGCGACGAGGATGTCGGCTTCGCGGGTGAACTTCGGCAGGTCAACGGTGCGGCTATGGCATACGGTGACGGTGGCGGAGGCGTTGAGCAGCATCATAGCGGCGGGCTTGCCGACGATGTCGGAGCGGCCTACGACCACGGCGTTTTTACCGGCGATAGCGATGCCGCTGCGCTTGAGGATTTCGATGATTCCGGCGGGGGTGCAGGGTGCGAGCGCGGGTTGACCGCTCTGCAGACGACCTGCGTTGATGGGGTGGAATCCGTCCACGTCTTTCTGGGGCGAGACGGCTTCGAGCAGGCGCTTGGTATCGACGTGCGCGGGTAGCGGGAGCTGGATGAGGATGCCGTCGATCTCGTCGCGAGCATTGAGATCAGCGACGAGGGTGAGCATCTCTTCTGTGGTGATAGAGGCGGGCGGGGTGAGCATCTCGCTGTAGATGCCCAGCTCCGCGCAGGTCTTGACCTTGCTGCGGACGTAGATCTGGGATGCGGCTACGTCACCCACGAGGATGACTGCGAGCCCGGGGACGATTCCCTGCTGCTTCAGCTTTGCAACTTCTGCGGCGACTTCCGCTTTAATCTCTGCTGCGATGGCAATGCCATCCAGAACGGTTGCGCTCTTTGTCTCGATCATCTGTGTCATTGTTCGTGTCATTTCCCTTAGCACTTCTGATGGTATCGCGGTGGCAGCTCTCGCGGTGCACGGCGGGATGGACAACCCGTAGAATGGAGAGGTGGAGCAATCCCCTATCCTCGCCTCTCGACCGCTGACCCAGCAGGACCTGCAGTGGGTAGTCTGCCCGGCCTGCCACGCCGTACTGCAACTGGAGACGCCGGTGATCGTGTGTCTGGGATGCAGCCGCCGCTATCCGATAGTGGACGGGCTGCCTGTGCTGCTTGTGGACCGGGCCCTGTAACTGCTTTCAATTCAGTGAACGAGGGGCTTTTCTGCCCGAGGGCTGCGATCCTGGGAACATTGAAGCCCAAGGTGCGTACTGCGTAAAGCAGGCCATTCTGTTTGCAAACCAGGTTCTTCCCTTAGGGCGAGTGCAATCGCTTTAGGCCAATGCAATCGCCGATTCGCTCACATTCCCGTAACAAATCTGAACCGCTGCCGGCTGGTTTGCGTCTAAACAAAGGTAGAAGGATTGAGTCTCACGAGACCGGTCCAGAGAGGGGAGACGTCATGATCAATTCAGTAAAGTATGAAAAGTTTCCCATCGCAGATCTCTCGGGTCTGCGCGAAGAACTGATGCAGTCGGGCCTAGACTCCTGGCAGGCGGCCGACCTTATCAGCGCCTTTCTCTCTGGTAAAGGCTACGGCGTTTCGAGCCATGCGGCGCGCAGTGCGGCTTCTCGTATTGAGTCGGTAGGCTGCTCGATCCAGGTGATGCGGGACGAGTTTGAGAAGCTTGCTTTGGTGATGTAGTTTGCTTCCCAGCTGGCCCAGCTCGGTAGGCTACCAAGCAAGTTCCACCTATGGCCAAATGCTGCATGAACCACGTCATCCATTGGCTATGCCCTGCATTTTTCGTATCCTTAGCAGTATGAAGACGCTGCTTCAAAGCCGGTTAGAACGGCTCCTCCTCACTCGCGTCCCGTCTGCTTCAATTTTCACTTTGATGGTTCTTCTGTGTTTCGCTTCTGCTCCTCGAGAAGGGCTAACGCAGACTTTGCCCCAGCCTTCGCAGACTATGCCGAAGCCTTCTGCGCAGCCTCCGGTGGCTGCACCTGCTTCTGCCAAGCCCACTTTGACACCCGGCGCCGTCCCGGCGGGTACGTCATCGCAAATTATTCCTACAGCAGCCACACAAGAGCCTGAGGCGTTCATTCCCTCTGCTGCACCGGCTCCGCCTCCCACAGGCACGGTGGGACGACCGCGCATCGGCCTGGCGCTGGGTGGTGGTGGTGCGCTGGCAATGTCTGAGATTGGCGTGCTGCAGTGGCTGGAAGATCATCACATTCCGGTGGACATGATCGCCGGCACCAGCATGGGCTGCATGGTGAGTGCGCTGTACTCCTCCGGGCAGACGATCGACCAGTTGAAAGTGGTGATGAACAGCGAGGTCTTCAGCTCCGTCTTCTCGCTGGGGACGTCGTACAAGGCGCTGAACTACCGTCGCCGCGAGGATAGCCGTGCGCTGCCGAACTCCATCACGATTGGGCTGAAGCATGGGGTCTCGTTTCGAAATTCCGTGCTGGTGGACCAGGGCCTGAATGCGTTTCTGGATAGGCAGTTTCTGCCGTACAACGACCAGATCGAATTTAACGATCTGCCGATACCGCTGCGCTGCCTCTCCACGGACCTGAACGATGCGCGTGCGGTGACGTTTGCGCGCGGCTCCATCCCGGATGCAGTGCGGGCCAGCGTATCGATACCGGGGGTCTATCGCCCGTACAACATCAATGGCCATCTGTTCGTCGACGGCGCGGTGCTGAGGAACCTGCCTACGCAGACTATTCGGGACATGAAGGCCGACGTAATCCTTGCCGTCAGCCTGCCGCTGTCGCCGGTTGCCCCAGGCGATCTGAACTCCATTCTGGGAGTGCTGCAACGCAGCTTCGCCGTTGCCATTGACGACAACGAGCAGCGCTCGCGTGCGCTGGCTACAGTGCTGATGACGCCGGATGTCGCAAGCTTCGGGGCGACCGACTACTTGAAGACCCCGGCACTTGCCGACCGTGGCTACCAAGCGGCCGAGCTGCATCGAGTGGAACTGCTGAAGTATGCCGTCAGCGACCAGCAGTGGGCGGAATACATCGCCGCTCGCGAGACCCGGCATCCGGAGACTCCGGGCACGCTGCTGCATGTGCATGTGAAGGCACCGGCGGGTGGTGTGGCACTGGCTGTGCAGCGCGCCTTCCAGCCGCTGCTGGACAAGCCGGTCGATCCCAAGGCCATCGAAGGTGTGCTGGACCAGGTGCGCAGCGACGGACGTTACAACGCGGACTACACCGTAGCGTATGAGACCAAGGCAGACCTACTGCCGAATGGCGGAAGGAATGATTCCACGTCAAGCCCCGCACCGCTCGCAACGAATCGTCCGGTGGTGGAAGTCTTCGTTACCGAGAAGCGCATTGGACCGCCGTTTCTGCAGGTGGGCACGAATGTAGAGGCCCAGACGGGTGGCGTGACACGCGGGACGCTGGAGGCGATCTTTATCCACCAGGACTTGGGAGGTTATGGTTCGGAGCTGCGCGGGACGGTGAAGGTCGGGTTTCTTACGGAGCTGAGTGCCGAGTATGCGCGTCGTCTGACCTCCCTAGGTCAGACGACGGGTGGACTGTTCCTTGCGCCACAACTGATGCTGCATCGTGAGCCAAACTTCATCTTCGTAAACCAGAAACGCGTCGCTGAGCGCCAGTTGCAACATGCCGGCGGTGGAGTAGACCTGGGGTGGAGCGATGCGCGGACGCAGGAGCTGCGCGTCGGCTGGCAGATGGGGCAGGAGCGCTGGCAGACGCAGGTCGGATCGGACGGACAGGCAGACATCATCGGGTCAATGCAGCGCGCGCGTATCCGCTACGTGTACGACAACCAGGACCGCTCGCTGGTGCCGCAGTTTGGCATCCATGTGGCGACGGAGGCAGCGTATCTCTACAACGCCGTCAATAGCTTGAACGCTCCGCAGATCACGACGCAGATCAGCTACTCGCACCAGATCTCGAAGAACGTCTTCATCATGGCGGCCGAGGCTGGGACGATGTTCAACCGGAACGTTGCTGCGCCCTTCCGTTTTACGCTGGGCGGGCCGCTGCGGCTGACGGCGAGCTCCATCGGCGAGTATCGCGGGACGGACTACTTCCTGCTGGAGCCGGCGTTTCTGCGCCGCATCGCAAAGCTGCCTGACCCGCTGGGCCAGAGCTTCTACCTGGGTGCAGCCTACGAGGCCGGCCAGATGCGCTCGCCCGATGGACGCACGATTACACGGCAGGACGTCTACTTCGGGATCGTCGCTGAAACACCGATCGGCATCATTACGCTGGCGCCTTCGATTGGTGATGATGGGCATCGCAAGTTCGTCTTCACGCTGGGCAAACTCTTTTAGCTAAGGGTCGTCCTTTTCCCCGGCTAAGGGCTTCCTTTTTTTCGGCTAAGGGTTTCCTTTTCTTAGTGAAAGGGCATTCCGGTGCATAATCGAATATGCCCTCTCTTTGGTCCCCCACCAACTGGCCCGACCGTCTTGCTGAGCTTCAAGCCAGTACGCCTGATCTAAAAGAAGCCCCGCTGCGCCGCGACGTTCGTTCGCTGGGGACGCTGCTGGGCAACGTCCTTCGGGAGCAGGCTGGCGATGATCTATACGAGGCCGTTGAGGCTCTGCGGCGCACCGCGATTGCCCGTCGCGAGGCCGACACCGCAGTCGCTCCGGACACTGCTGCTGCTGCTGCGCATCTTCAGGAAGCGATCGCGCGCGTGGGGTCGTTTGATCTGTCGACGGCGTACCGTCTGGCGCGGGCGTTTGGTTTTTACTTCGAGCTGATTAATCTGGCGGAGACCAACCACCGCAAGCGGCGGCGGCTGTCGACCGCGCTCGATCAGGCGGTCCCGGGTGGGGTCGATACAGTGCAGCGCGGGAGTCTGCGGGGCACGCTGCGGCGGCTGAAGCAGGCAGGGGTCTCGTACGCAGAGGCGCATACGCTGCTGGACAAGGTGTGTATCAGCCCGGTATTTACGGCGCACCCCACGGAGGTGGCGCGGCGCAGCGTCATGTTCAAGCGGCGTCGCATCTCCGACCTGTTGGAGCAGCTGGACCGCATCCCGGTGCCTAACCCGGAGCTCGACGCGCTGGAACGCGACCTGACCGCAGAGATCACCGCGCTTTGGCAGACGGACGATACACGCACTGCTCGGCCTACCGTTCGGGATGAGATCCGCATGGCGCTCGACTACTACGAGTCCAGCTTGTTTGCGACGCTGCCGGTGCTGTACTCCGAAGTGGCTGCAGCGCTTGCGGCTGAGTATCCTGACGCGCCTGCTGCTGCGAGCCTGGCTGATCTGCCGCAGCTGGTCAGCTTTGGCTCGTGGATTGGCGGCGATCGCGACGGTAATCCGTTCGTCACGCCGGAGGCCACACGCGAAGCCTTGAACATGGCACATACGCTGCTGCTGAGCCACTATCGCCGCCGGTTGCAGAACATCTTCGAACAGCTTGCGAGCTCGACGCAGCAGGTGCCGGTGTCGAAGCAAGTCACGGCACTGCTGGCGGTTTATACGGAGAAGCTTCGTGCGGCCGGACAGAACCTTTTGGCCGAGCGGTTTCCGCATGAGAGCACGCGACTGCTGATCGCGTGCATCATGATGCGCCTGGGTGCGACGCCGCAGTCAAGCGTGCCGCTGCCGCAGAACCCTGCGTTGGTGCCATACACGCGTGCCAAGGATCTGCTCTCCGACCTGACTGCTCTGCGCGATTCTCTGAATGGAAACAATGGCCATCGGCTGGCCGAGATGCTGGTGGACCCGCTGCTGCTGGAGGTGCGCACCTATGGGCTGCACCTGCAGACGCTGGACATTCGTCAGCACGCCAAAGTGCATTCGGCTGCCATTGCGGAGCTTGCCGCGACGACCGGATGCGGCGCTGCCAGCCTTGCTCCAGCGCTGACGCCGCAGACGGCCGAGGTGGTTGAGACCTTCCGGACGATTGCGGAGTTGAAGCAGACCTATGCGCCTGAGGCGATTCGCCAGTACGTCATCAGCGGGGCTACTTCTGCGGAGGATGTGTTGAACGTGCTGCGGCTGGCGCGGCTGGGTGGCGTGACGGTGGAAGCGGATTGCGATGCCGACGCGAAGGACCCGGGATTGCAGCCTGTGCCTCTGTTTGAATCGATCGAGGACCTGCAGAACGCGCCCGCAATCATGCGCGAGCTATGGACCAGCGAGGCATACCAGCCGCTGCTGAAGTCGTGGAAGTATCGGCAGGAGGTGATGCTGGGCTACTCCGACTCCAACAAAGACGGCGGCATGATTACCAGCACGTGGGAGATCTACAAGGCGCATCGTGCGCTGCACCAGATCGCGCGGGAGTGCGGCGTGCAACTGCGGCTATTCCATGGCCGCGGCGGCACGGTAGGACGTGGTGGTGGGCCTACACATCGCGCGATCTTTGCACAGCCGACGGACTCGTTCATGGGCGAGTTGCGGCTGACGGAGCAGGGTGAGGTGTTGAACTGGAAGTACTCCGACGTGGTGCTTGCGGAGCGCAACCTGGAACTGATGATCGCTGCCTCGCTCGATGCACTGGCGCGACCGGATGCGGTATTACAAGCGACGGCTGCGGTGCCGCATCTGACCGGAGCGATCCTGCCGGAGTGGGAGGCTACGCTCGATCAACTCTCAACGACTTCCTTTGCTTTCTACAAGCAGCACATCGTCGATAACCCGGACACCTTTACCTATTTCGAGCAGGCCACTCCGGTGGCAGAGCTGGAGTATGCGCGTCTGGGATCGCGGCCAACCAAGCGCACCGGACGCAAGTCGATGGCGGACCTGCGCGCTATTCCGTGGGTCTTCGGGTGGATGCAGTCGCGGCAACTGGTGCCGGCGTTCTTCGGTGTGGGCCACGCGCTGAATGCATTCATCCAGGCAAAGCCGGATGGGCTGGCGCAGTTGCAGACCATGGTGCGCGAGTTTCCACTGTTCCTCGACATCATCCGCAACGTGGAGATGGCGCTGGCGAAGGCCGACTTCGGCATCGCCCGGCTGTACGCTTCACTGGTGGAAGATAAGGCGCTGCGCGACCGGGTATTCACGACGCTGGAGACGGAGTTCAACCTGACGACGAAGATGGTGCTGGCCATTACCCAGCAGACTGCACTGCTGCAGACCAACCCGGTGCTGGAACGGTCGATCCGGTTGCGGAATCCATATGTGGATCCTATGTCGCTGATCCAGGTTGAGCTGATTCGGCGCAAACGCAGTGTGCCGGCGGATTCGGCAGAGGCTGCTGAGTTGAACCGCGCCATATCCGCAACGATTAACGGCATCAGTGCCGGCTTGAGAAATACAGGCTGATGTCGAGAGTGCGAATAGCGCTATCTCTTAAAGTCTTATTGTCGTATTTCTGTAACACCTACACCCTTGCAGTCACAGACTGTCGCGTCCGTTTCTGCGGATGATGTATCTTAGATTTCATGGACAGCTACCACCATCCAGTCGCGAAGCACCGCCTCCAGTTGAGCGCGTTGATTCTGTTTCTGGTTGGGCTGTGCTCTGTTGCGTCTCCGCACGATCTTAAGAAGGCTACGGTTCATCATCGTGCGCCGGTACATTCTTCGCGTACTTCGCGGGATATGGGCCGTTCTCGCGCGAGCAGCAGTCGCACCTCGGCTGAGGCTGAGATTGAGCCGGAGATTCCGTTTGACCGTCCGACTGTAGCACTGGTCGACACGATTCACTACACCGCCGTAGACAGCAAAGCCGCTGTTGCCAGCCACACCCTTACAACGGTCGCGTTGCTGCCTCAGCCACCACCAGCAATCCCTGCACCCCAGATGGTCTGCACCTCCTGCATCCCGCAGGATGGTCTTGCCATTGTTTCGACGTTGTCCTTCCGGCCCGATCGTGGCCGCGCTCCTCCGCTGGCCTAACCAGCTCCCCGTATGTCCTCGCTCCGCTTGCATCTGCAGGAGAGCACTGTGCCCAGAACACCTTTTGAGACCAACGCTCTAACGTCCTTGCGTGTCATACCGCGAGAGGCCTTAGCCGCAACCTTTCGAAAGAAATTCTGTGCTTGGGACACGTCAGGAACGCATCATTCGAACCGCAAATGAGGAACCCCATGCAGCAGCTTCTTGATGGATATAAGCACTTTCGCAGCGAAGTTTTCCCCAAACGCGCCAATCTTTTTGAAGGTCTGGCCGAGCACCAGAAGCCTTCTACGCTCTTTATTACCTGCGCTGACTCGCGCGTTGTGCCGGACATGATTCTGCAGTCGAACCCCGGCGACCTGTTTATCTGCCGTAACGCCGGCAACATCGTACCGCCCTACGGTGAGACCCATGGCGGCGTCTCCGCGACCATTGAGTATGCGGTGATGGCGGTGGGCGTGACGAACATTATCCTGTGCGGCCACTCCAACTGCGGCGCCATGAAGGCTGTGCTGAGCGGCAAGAAGCATGACACCATGCCGACGGTGGACTCATGGCTGCACCACTCGCACTCCGCGCTGCAACTGCTGGATAGCGAGGCGCCGCAGCACCAGCGCTGGACTGAGAAGGAGCGTCTGCGGGCGTTGACGCGCGCGAATGTCGTAAGCCAGCTCCACAATTTGCGCACGCATCCTTCTGTCGCTGCCGGGCTGACCAAGGGCACGCTGAATATCTACGGCTGGGTCTACGAGATCCACTCCGGTGAGATTCAAAGCTTCAACCATGTGCAGGGGCGCTTTCTCTCGCTGGACGACCATGCCCCTATCCCCGTCACTCAACCTCGCCTGCAACTGATGGCCTCCTAAGGACTCCCGACCATGACATTCACACCGCCCGATAGCGCAAAGCTCATCAAAGATCTCTCCGCCTCGCTTGTTGTCTTCCTGGTTGCGTTGCCCCTTTGCATGGGCATTGCACTCGCCTCCGGGGCCTCGCCTGCGAAGGGCATTCTTACCGGAATCATCGGCGGCATCGTGGTCGGCTTCTTTGCCGGTTCTCCGCTCCAGGTCAGTGGTCCAGCCGCTGGCCTGGCGGTGATCGTGTTCGAGATTATTCGCGACCATGGCATCACCGCGCTTGGCCCGATCCTCATCATCGCCGGCATCATCCAGATGGCGGCCGGAGCGCTGAAGGCGGGCCGCTGGTTTCGTGCGATCTCACCTGCTGTGATTCACGGTATGCTGGCCGGTATCGGTCTGCTGATTGTGCTGCAGCAGTTCCACGTGATGATGGACCACAAGCCCAAGGGCACCGGCCTGGCAAACCTAAAGGCCATGGGGCCGGCGATCTTCGGCGGAGTGTTTCCGCTGAACGGCAGCTCTGAAGAGCGAGCCATCGCATTGGCGTTGATGGTGATTGCGACTATGGCGCTGTGGCAGCGCTTCCGGCCGGCCAGCATGAAGCTGGTCCCCGGAGCGTTGCTGGGCATCATCGCGGCGACCACCATCGCGCGCCTGATGCATCTGGATTTGAACTACGTTCAAGTCCCCGGCAACCTGCTGGACGTGATTACGTTGCCTACGGCGAACAGCTTCCTGCATATCGATCGCGGCATCCTTGGCTCGGCCCTGGCTATCGCATTTATTGCGAGTGCGGAGACGCTGCTCTCAGCAGCCGCTGTGGACAAGATGCAGGCTGGCAAG
>JANYER010000236.1 GCA_025359825.1 Granulicella sp. | reverse complement strand
GTCCGGTTCGGAGATGCCGACCAGCTCGACTTCGGTGTGGGCCGGGAGATTGGCGAGGAAGCCACGAACGTGGTCGTGGACGAGACCGACGATGGCGACTTTGACCGGTGGCTGCGTCTGGCTATGAGACTGGGTTGGAAGGACGACTGTGGCGGCTAGGAGGGCGGCGGATAGGAGTGCGCGTGAGGAGGTCATAGGCAAGTGCGCACCAGTGTACCTGCTTGCGTTGAATTTGCGAGCGAGCGCTTAGGCTACGTAGTCGAGGCCTTTATTTTTGACCAGGGTGAGTAGCTTGAGCGATGGGCCGGAGGGCTTCTTTTCGCCACGCTCCCATTGGGAGACCAAGC
Source organism: Granulicella sp. (assembly GCA_025359825.1). Classification (GTDB taxonomy): domain Bacteria; phylum Acidobacteriota; class Terriglobia; order Terriglobales; family Acidobacteriaceae; genus Edaphobacter. The sequence continues at coordinate 2,027 of JANYER010000236.1, read as the reverse complement.
TGGCTGAGACGCCGAGATAATAGGCGAACACCGATTGGCTGGCCACCTCTCGTTTGCGGATCGCTGCGATCTGGCGAGGGGTTAAAAACTTCATAGGAGGCAAGCAAAACTCATCAAAGTGATGCATTGTCTTCTCGTCCATAATGCCAATGGAGTAGAAGTCTGCTGCCGTCTCATGAATCGCTGCAAGCACCGAACTCTTGTACCGCTTTTGCATAAAGTTACCTGCCGTCCATCAGGATTGATCCTGGACTTTTGCGACGAAGCAATCGTTGAGCACTTGAAGACGTCCGCAATCGTCCAGCGTCACACAGTTTGCTTTGCTCAACTGGCCAATGCTAACCGAAGTAAACCTTCGGGAGCTTTTATTTGGTTTCTCCATCAGTTGGTGCGGGAACGGGCCAGCGTAAATTACAGAAAATCCAACAAAAGGGAGGAGCTTTAAGACGACTAGAAAATCGGCATAGCCGTCAGCGTAGGAAATGTTTACACGCTCTCCTGCTGTCAATTTGATTTCAATAGTTTTGCCGCTGCTACGAAGTTTTCCATCAAAACTTTTCGTGGATGCTGGTGCAAGGTCTATCTCGTAGAGGTAATCAGCGACGACCTCGCCGATACTGCCGACGAGATGTCCGTCAAGCGTGAAACGTCTCTTCGGAAAAAGCGTCTCAAGCTTCTTTACCGTTGCGTAGAGTTCAGCTATCAGCGCCGGGATTTGCCGAATTGGCATAGGAGTTTACTTGATGATGCCGCGGGTGTTGTTGGCGATGAAGTTGGCGAGGTAGGTGACGTGTTCGGATTCGGCGGGTGGGGTGGCCGACAGGGTTTCGCGGATGGCGGCGAGGGCGTCGCTGGTGTTGAGCTTGGAGGCTTGCAGCAGGCGGTAGGCATGGCGGAGTTGCTTGATCTGGGTGGGGGTGAAGCCGCGGCGCTCGAGACCGACCTTGTTGAGACCGTAGGCGTGGTTGTTGCGCTCGATGGAGGTGAGGGAGTAGGGCAGGACGTCCTGGGTGATGGTGGTGCCACCGCCGATGTACGAATACTTGCCGATGCGGCAGAACTGGTGGACGGGGCAGAGGGCTCCGACGACGGCGTAATCCTCTACGGTGACGTGGCCGGCGAGCGTGGCGGAGTTGGCGAGGATGCAGCCGTTGCCGATGTGCGAGTCGTGCCCGATGTGGGTGTAGGCCATGATGAGGCAGTTGTCGCCCACGGTGGTGAGACCGCCACCGCCTTCTGTTCCGCGGGAGATGGTGACGTACTCGCGGATCGAGTTGTTATCGCCGATGGTGAGGCGGGTGGGTTCGTCGTGGTACTTGAGGTCCTGCGGAGCGATGCCGAGGCAGGCAAAAGAGTAGACCTTGTTGCCGGAGCCGAAGGTGAGGTGGCCTTCGAGGACGACGTGAGAGACCAGGGTGCAGTCTTCTCCGAGAACGACGTTCGAGCCGATGGTGCAGTAGGGCCCGATGGAGCAGGAGTCGGGAACGTGGGCACCGTCGGAGACGATTGCAGTGGGGTGGATGCTCACGCGGTGGGAGCCTCAGGAGCAGCGGCGGGAGGCGTGTCGACTGGTGCTTCGGTGACGACGGACTTGGCGGGGCGGGGTACGAGCTGGCACATGATGGTGGCCTCGCATGCGACCTTGCCGTCTACTGTGGCGATGCCGAGCATCTTGACGGCGCGGCTGCGCCACTGGACGACGGTGACTTCGAGACGGAGCTGGTCGCCGGGGACGACGGGGCGGCGGAAGCGGGCGTTCTCGATTCCGGTGAAGACCATGAGGCGCTCGGCTCGGTCGGGGAACTCGGTGAGGAGGAGCGCTCCGCCGGCCTGGGCGACAGCTTCAATCATGAGGACGCCGGGCATGATGGGGTAGTCCGGGAAGTGACCCTGGAAGAAGGGCTCGTTGATGGTGACGTTTTTGATGGCGACGATGCGCTTCTTGCGCTCGATCTCGGTGACGCGGTCGATGAGCAGGAAGGGGTAGCGATGCGGCAGGATAGCCATGATCTGACCGATGTTCATGG
>JANYER010000207.1 GCA_025359825.1 Granulicella sp. | reverse complement strand
GTGCGTTGGGTAACGCGGCGTTGCTGATCGTGTTGCTGAAGACGGGAAGCCTGAAGTGGCTGCTGAAACGGGTGGCTGCGGTAGGGCAGATGGCGCTCTCGAACTATCTGCTGACGAGTCTTACGATGCAGACCATCTTCGTGTGGGGATCGTGGCACTGGTACAACAACGTCGAGTACTACAAGGTCTACTATGCGGTGGCGGCGATGTGGATCTTCAATATGACGTTCAGCACGGTCTGGCTGCGGTACTTCGAGTTTGGCCCGATGGAATGGGTGTGGAGGTCGTTGACGTACTGGAAACGGCAGCCGATGCGTCTGCGAGTACCTGTTGCTGAAACGCCAGGCGGAGTAGCTACGGCTTAGCCGGCCGTGGGTAGTATTTTCCCTGCTTCTATACTTGAAGTATGGAATTGCCGAATAGCGAAGACGCACCTGAACTGAGTGTCTGGCCACGTTTTCAAGGGCTGTATGCGCGTTTCTATGCGTGGCTGCTGCGCCGGTTGCCGAGCGAGCGGCAGCGGTTGCTGGCTGTAACGATTCTGGCAGGAGGAATCTGCGGATTGGTGGCGGTGGCATTTCATTCGAGCATTATGGGGCTTGAGACGCTGCTGATTGAACGGGCGAACTCCGCGCCGGGGCATAGCTGGATATGGTGGACGATTCTTTCTCCGACCATCGGGGGACTGGTGGTAGGGGTCGGACTTACTTACTTTGCTCCGGCTGCTGCGGGTAGTGGTATTCCGCAGGTAAAGGTGGCCTACGCGCTGCGGCACGGCAGGGTTACGGTCCGCGAGACGATCGGCAAGTTTGTGTTGTGTGCCTTCCAGATTGGGTCCGGTGCATCGCTGGGGCTGGAAGGGCCGACGGTGCAGATATGCGCTGGCGTCAGCAGTATGCTGGCGAGGGTGGCACGGCTGGGGCCTAAGAACTCGCGCCGGATGGCCTCCGTGGGGATGGCTGCGGGCATCGCTGCTGCGTTCAATGCGCCGATTGCAGCAGTTACTTTTACGCTGGAGGAGTTGATCGGTGACCTGGACCAGACGATGCTCTCGGGTGTGATTGTGGCTGCAGCGCTGGCTGCTGTTGTGGAGCATTCGCTGCTGGGCTCGAACCCGGTCTTTCATGTGCAGCGCAATTACACGCTTACGAACACCTCTTCGCTGGTCTGGTATGCGGTGTTAGGTGTGTTGGCTGCTGTTGTATCGATCACCTTTACGGATTCGCTGCTTGGACTGCGAGCCTGGTTTCGGCGGCTGCGTGGCGTGCCGCGCTGGGTGCAACCGGCGATTGGGGGTGCAGCTACGGGTGGGATGGCGGTGGCTGCGCTGGCACTGTTTCACATGAACGGCATTGCGGGTGACCCGTATAAGACGCTGACCCTGGCACTGACCGGGAAGATGACGCTGACTACGATGGCTGTGTTCTGTGTCTTGAAGTTGGCCGCGACGGTCTGCTCGTACTCCAGTGGCGGTTCGGGCGGCATCTTTGCGCCGGCATTGTTTATCGGGGCGATGTTGGGTGGGGCGGTGGGTTATTTGGACGTTATCGTGTTCCACCATTCGGCGGATGCGATTGGTGCGTTCGCGGTGGTCGGGATGGGAGCGGTGTTTGCCGGGATCGTTCGGGCGCCGATGACATCTGTGCTGATCATCTTTGAGATGACGGGCGGGTATGGGTTGGTGCTACCGCTGATGATCGCGAATATGAGCGCGTTTGCGCTGGCTCGGCATTGGCGGCACGTCTCCGTCTATGAGGCGTTGCTGGCGCAGGATGGGATTCACCTGCCACATGGTGGTGGGCCGGTTGATCCTCCTGATAATGAGCCGGTGCCGGTGCTGGGGCTTGATGCGGCTCATGGACGGTCGGCTTAGTTCTCCGGGGATACTCTGATTCCATCCTCCGGGGATGAAGAGGGTGCTGAAAAGTCTTTTCCACTCCGGAAGCATTCCCTCAGTGGCTAAAGCCACATTGATTTTGGGGTTTTACGGAGCGGCTGAAGCCGCTCC
>JANYER010000155.1 GCA_025359825.1 Granulicella sp. | reverse complement strand
GTCTGCTTGCCTGGGATCTGGAAGCTGGCCGTTCCGGTGGGCGATACGCCGGCGACTATGCCAGAGAAGATGGCCGTCTCGGGGAAGGGCTGTCCGTAGACCTCGGTCTCGGCAGGCAGGGTCACGCTGAGTGCTGCGGTGGTGATGGTGAGGGTGCCGGGTGTGTTGGTGATGGTGTAGTTGGCGAGGTTGGTGGCACCGGCGGCGGTCAGCGTTGCGGTGATGGGGTAAGCGCCAGCCGGGCTGGTGTTAGTGGCAGTGGTGTTGAAGGCCACCAGGACGGTGTCGCCAGCGGCTACACCGGTCAGCGCACCGGAGAAGGCCGGGTTGATTGCACCGAAGGCGCGGGTTGCATTGTTGACGACCTCAGAGAGAGGAGCAGGCGTTACGGTGAGGTTCACGATGCCCGATGCGGGGTTGTAGTTGGCATCCCCGGAGTAGTTGAAGCTGACCGGGTAGGTGCCGACCGAGAAGCCGCTGTTGGGTGCGTTGCAGGTGGTGGTGGTGGAGAAGGTGCCGCTCAGCGTGCAGAGCGTCTGGCCGTTGCTGATGAAGAGGATCGTGCCGGTGGGCGCGGTGGTCAGGTTGCCGAAGGTTACGGTCTGGGGGAAGCCCTGTCCGTAGACTTCGGTCTCGGGTGCGAGGCTGACGGTGAGGCTTGCAACCTGCTTGCCCTTGCCGGTCAGAGCAATCGGCTGGGGGGTGTTGAAGGAGTTGGAGTTGATAACCGTGCTGGCGGAGTAGGTCGTGTTCGCCGTCGGGGTGAAGATGAAGCCAACCGTGCAGATGGAGCCGGAGAGGATGGACGTTCCGCAGGTGGTGGAGTTGGAGTCGAGCGTGAAGTGCGAGTCCGTGGTTGCGTAGGGGCTGGTGATGTTGAGGCTGTCGGTGCCGACGTTGCTGAGGTTCTGCGTCTTGACCGAAGAGCTGCCACCAACCTGCACGGTGCCGAAGTCGAGCGATGGGTTGGGGTAGGTCAGCTCGACGACCGAGCCGGTGGAGTTCTTCGCGACGAACAGGTTGCTGCTGCCGTCGAGCGCGATGCTGAGCGGGCCGTTGGGTGCCGGCGGTGCGCTGGTGTTGAGGAAGACTGCGATGTTGCTGCCGCTGTTGGTCGTTGTATAGACGGTGTAGATGATGCCCGTGGACTGGTCGGCGATGTAGAGGTCGCTGGCGGCATCGAGTGTTAGCGAGCTGGGTGCGATCAGGCCCGTGCCTGTCGCCTGTCCGGCTACGGTGGTGGAGGTGGTGCCGTTGCCGGCGATGAAGTGGATGATGCCGGCCCGGTCGACTGCGTATACGCGATGGCCGCCCTGGTCTGCGATGTAGAGCGTGCCGTTGAGGTCGATGGTCAGAGCACTGGGCGAGACGAAGCTGGCGCTGGTGGCGGTTACACCGTCCGCTGCCGGGTTGCTGCCGCTGCCTGCAACGACGCGGCGTGAGCCCGAAACGAAGGCGAGGATGACGTTGTGCGAGCTGCCTGCCTGCGCGATGTAGATATTGTTGAAGGTATCCAGGTAAAGAGCGGTGGGGTTATCGAGGCCGGTGATGTAGCTGTTATTCACTGAGCCATCTGCGCCGAAGCGTGCAATCGTGCCGTGGGTTGCGTCCGCGACGTACCAGTTGCCGGCAGCATCGGAGGCGACAGCGGTGGGGGTCACAAGGCCGGTGCTGAGGATGGAGCTGGAGGCACCGCCGCCTGCGGGCAGGATGCGAATGTCCGGGGTGCCAGTGCCGACGCCCGTCTCCAGCAGGTAGGCGTTACCGGCTGCGTCGGTCGTGATGCTGGTGGGTGAAGCGAGGTTGGTGGCGATGGTCGCCGGGGTGCCGGGAGAGAAGATGCTGAGTGCGCCCGTACCGATGGCCTGCAGACCCTGAAAGATAGCCGTGTTCGAGACTGAATCCATGATCTTCAGCGGCGAGCGGCGAATACCAGGACGAGTGGGCGTGAAGCGGACGAACACCTGGCAGGTGTTTGGGATGGAACCTGCGGGTGCGGCCGACAGGTTGCCCGAGCAGGTGGTGCTGGTGATGCTGTAGTCCGAACCAGCGAGCGCCGTAAGGTTGACTGCCTGATTGATCACGAAGGTGATGGGCTGGATGGAGCTGGGGCTGCCGACCGGGGTGCTGGGGAAGCGCAGGTTGTTGCTGAGCTGCCGCGTGATGTTGTTGAGCGAGTCAGCGACGAAGAGGTGTGCGACGCTATCGAAGGCCAAGCCGCGGGGGCTGTTCAGCGGCGAGCTAAGGGCCGACTTGCCATCCTGTGCCGAGTCATACGTGCCAGCAGTGCCGTTGGGCAGACCACCGATGATCCGTACGCTGCTCGCGCCGGCGGTATAGCTTACGACGTTGTCCGGGTTGCTCTCGGAGATGAAGAGCGACTGCATCGGGGAGAAGGCCAGGCCGAAGGGGTTGTGGACTGCGGTAGCCGACGTGCCGGTTCCATCGTTCAAGCACTGGCCGACTGCGGTGGTCTGTGTGCCGGTGCCGGCTGCGAGGCCAGCAACCTGGCGTACGCAGTTGTTGCCGGTATCGGCGATGAATAAGTCGCCGCTGATGTTCAGGGCGAGGCCGGAGGGGCGAACCAGAGTGATGGTGTTGGTCACGCCGGCGCAGTTGGCGGCGACGTTGGTGGAGGCGGCGCCAGCGATGCGGCAGACGTTGATGGGGCCGGTCCCGCTGTTATGCCGGACCACTTGGTTGACTGCGGGCGCGCTGGTGTTGTCCTGCAGCGCGATGTAGAGGTTGCCGGCGGCGTCGAGCGTGATGCCGTTGGGCGCGGGCGTAACGGAGTCCGTAGGAACCGAGCTGCAGACGCCAGCTACGGTGGTGAGGTTCGCCGTACCGGTGGTGTTGGCGGCCAGTGCGCGGATGCAGTTGTGCATGCTATCGGCGATGTACAGGCGGTTGGTGCTGTCCATGGCCAGGCCGGTGGGGCGGTAGAGGCCCTGTCCGGCGGTGGGGTTAGAGCTGGAAGCCGTGTTGCAGGTGTCGCCCTGACCGCTGACGGACAGACCGGCCACCGTGGTGACGTTGCCGGCGGTGTCAATCTTGCGCACGCAGTTGTTCAGCGTGTCGGAGATGAACTGATTTCCGTTGGAATCAAAGACGATATACGACGGGTTATTGAGGTTCACCGTCGTTGCCGAGCCAAAGTCAGTGTTGTAGCCAGCCGTTGCGCTGCCGGCGTTGCGGGCGCTGCTCTGCACCATGGTGATGGCTTGGGGGAATGCAGCGGGAGCCGCAACCAGGAGGGTGAGAACGGCGAGAACGAGGAGAGAAGAGAGACCGCAGCGACGGTTGGTGAACATGAGAAAACTCCTAAGGCATGTAAAGTGAGACAAGTTGGACAGCTACGAACACAGGACCCGGTAAAAATTACTGACTGCTATCGGTTGAGTTTCTGTGGCCAATTCCTGTTGCTGGCCCTTCGAAACTCCTTCGATACGCTTGATACATGCAAGGCGAGTGCCAAACTTCTCCGGACAGGGAAGTTTTTGCCAACTCCTGGGAAGTTCTGTCCAGAAAGGCTTTAAGGGGTTAAATCGCAGCATTCTGTGATCGTTAGGGAAAGAGGAAGTAGTTCTTCTCGAATATGCAGGGGTTTGCATGTTTTGGGGCAAAGGAGAGGACCTGTTGACTAATTGCTTATCGTGGCAACAGTTTGCCTAAGGACTTAGGGAAAGTGGTAAAACTTTGCCACTTCCCGCAAGTGGTTGCAACTTGGTCAATACGCAATTTATAAACTTTTGAAATCAGCATGTATAAGATTATTCATTTCAATTGTTTACGTGGATTTACCCGCTGTGGAGGGGCTGTGGAATCGTTTTGTTTACTCTTTTATAGATAGGCAAAAGAATGCATGAACAGGCAAGTGGCACGATTCCTGTGGCTGGCTTGTGCACTCCTGAATCGGGAGAAGTGGGGTTTGATGTTGCAAGGTTTGGCAGCCTATGTGATGCAAATTGCTGCGTGCTGCGTGTTCCAGACGCGGTCAGCTTCCTGTCCCATCGCAAGCGATTCGGCAGGTGACTCTATAGAGTCTGGTGAATCGAATAGTATGAAGGCGAGATGATGGAGCGTCGACAGATCGTTGCGTTGGGTCGCAAGGGCGCAGCTACGGCCCTGGTGACGCTGGTGCGGACGGAGGGCTCGTCTTACCGGCGCCGGGGTGCACGCATCCTGATCGGGTCGAGCGGTGGATTTGCCGGAACCGTCAGCGGCGGATGCCTGGAGGCTGAGGTCGTCCGCAAGGCTGCCTGGCTGGTCCGGAGCGGGGCCGTGGTGGAGCGCTACTCCACCCTGTTCGACGATATC
>JANYER010000058.1 GCA_025359825.1 Granulicella sp. | reverse complement strand
GCCCTCGCCGCCATCACCCTACATAACGACGAGAAGAACCGCAGCGAGCACGTCATGATTGTCGACCTGCTCCGCAATGATCTCGGCCGCATCTGCACCCCCGGTAGCGTTCACGTACCCGACCTCTTCACCACCGAACGCTACGAGACCCTCCACCAGATGACCTCCACCGTAACCGGAGCCCTGGCCTCCCAACTCTCGTACTACGACATCTTCCGCGCCCTCTTCCCCAGCGGCTCCATCACCGGCGCGCCCAAGATCCGCACTATGCAGATCATCCGCGACCTGGAAGCGAACCCACGCGGCATCTACACCGGAGCCATCGGCCACATCACCCCCGCCCAACCAATCCTTGAACATCAGAAAAAAAACGCACCACGCGAAGCGTCCAACACAGCACGAAGTGCCGCCCGCCCGGCGTCAGGGCGCATTGGCACTCCTCTTGCCTTAGAAAAACCCAGCACCGCAACCTTCAACGTAGCCATCCGCACCCTGATCCTAAAAAATAACGAAGCCACCATGGGCGTAGGCGGCGGCATCGTAGCCGACTCCGAGCCAGCCGCCGAGTATGCGGAATGCCTGCTCAAAACCGCATTTCTCACCCGCCCCCCGAACGACTTCCAGCTCATCGAGACCATCCTCTACGATCCCCCCCTGTCGGCCCAGCCCTTCTACCTGCTCGACCTGCACCTCGACCGCCTCGCCGCCTCCGCCGCCTACTTCAACTTCCCCTGCGACCGCGACGCCATCCAACAACAGCTCGACGCCCTCACCAGCACCCTCACCGAAGCCCCCCGTTACCGCATCCGTCTCCTCCTCCACTCCGACGGCACCGTAACCCTCACTCCAACTCTCTTCTCTCCCGCCCCACCCACAGGCCGCATCCGCATCGCCACCCAGCGCACCCTCTCGACCGACCTCTTCCTACGCCACAAGACCACCCGCCGCACCCTCTACGACCACGCCTACCAACAAGCCATCACCGCAGGCTTCGACGAAGTCCTGTTCCTCAACGAACGCGACGAACTCACCGAGGGCGCCATCAGCAACCTCTTCCTAAGCGTCGGCGACGCACTCCTCACCCCACCCCTGGCATCAGGAGTGCTCCCCGGCATCTACCGCCGACACCTGCTCGAAACCAACCCCAACGCACAAGAAAAAGTCCTCACCCTCGAGGACCTCCACACCGCAGACGCAATCTACACCTGCAACTCCGTCCGCGGACTAAGCGAAGTTCAACTCATTCCAAATCAGAGTACGCCCTAACGCCGGGCGGGCGGCACTTCGTGCGGTATGCGACGCTTCGCGTGTAAGACAACCACTATCCCAAGCTCGGCCACAACCAAGCAGCCCCACGCACCCCACTCGAATCCCCAAACTTCGCCTGCACCAGCGGCGTCTCGCACTCCCCACCAAACACATACTTCGGCAACAAGCGCGGCAGCTCACGATAGATCCGCTCCGCCTTCGACAAGCCTCCGCCAAACACAAAGACATCCGGGTCAAGAATGTTCACTACATGCGCCAGCGCCCGCGCCAACCGGTCCTCAAGCCGTTCAACGGCAGCAATCGCATCCGCATCGCCAGCATCGCAGGCAGCCATAATCTCAGGCCCCTTCATCTCCCGCCCCGTCACTGCAAGAAAGTCCCGCCCCAACCCCGTGCCGGAAAGCCAGGTCTCCAGACAGCCGTTCTTACCGCAATAACAGTCCGGTCCTGGAATCTCATCGCCACTCGCCCACGGCAGCGGATTATGACCCCACTCCCCACCCACGCCATTGATGCCGGCATGCACCTGCCCGTTCAGAGCAACACCACCACCACACCCCGTCCCAAGGATCACCGCAAACACCACCTTCTGCCCCGCCGCTGCACCATCCGAAGCCTCGGAGACCGCCAGACAGTTTGCATCATTCGCCACCCGTACCTCGCGCCCCATCGCCTCCGAAAGATCGCGGTCAAACGGCATTCCATTCAGCCACGTAGAGTTTGCGTTCTTCACCAACCCGGTCCGACCCGACACACTGCCCGGAATCCCCGCACCCACCGTCGCAACCGCACCCGTCTCCTGCTCAATCCGCTGCACCAGTCCCCACATCGCAGCAATCGTTCCCGCATAATCCTCACGCGGAGTAGGTACACGATACCGCAGCAATTCCTTGCCACTTCCGTCAATCGCCAGAGCTTCGATCTTGGTCCCACCCAGATCGATCCCAATCCGTATCGTTGCTCCCGAAGTCGTCTGCCCGCTCATCTACTGCACCTTACCGGAGGGCCGCAGACGCCGCAACTCCAGCGCACACGCAATGGCATTCACCGCGCCCAGCTTCAGATTATCCGCCGCCAGCCACAACCAGAACCGCTTCGACTCCCCTGCAGCCCCACCCACCGCGCGAACCCGCACCATCACTTTGGACTGCCCAGCCGCACTCACATTGCTGGGCGGATCTGACTCACCACTCACCACCTCAATCCACTCGCCCACCAACGCGGCCTCAACCTGCTCTACCGTAGCCGCCTGCTCCAGCTCAACCAGCACTGAAGCCGCATATCCATGGAACACCGGCGCCTGCACTAACTGCAACGCCAACTCAGGAGCCGCGCTAATTAAAGCCCCATAGTGCGCCTGAATCCGCTGTTCAATCGCCCCTAAATCAATCTTCGCCGCATCTCCCAGCGTCGGTAGCAGGTTGAACGATACCTGCGCGTCATACTGCTCCTTCGGCACCGCATGGAACGACAGTAGGTTCACGGTCTGCTGATGTAGCTCATCCATCGCCGCTTTGCCATGCTCACTGGCCGGCTCCATCACCGTCGCAGCCAGACTTGCGACCGACAGCTTCGCCTTCAACCGCGCTGCCACCAGCGCCAGCATCACCGCAGCAGGATGAGCCGCCACTACCGCTGGAGTCTTCAAATCCGGACCACCAGCAGCGCCTGCACCTAACAGCGGCGACCGAACCAGAACGTTCTTCTCCCCATCCAACGCATAGGTCAGGTCGATCAGGCTCGCACCAGAACGCCGCGCCTGCTGCCAGAACTTCTTCGTCCCAGCCGCATCACCCACGAAAAATACGAAGTCCATCTTCTCGAACGAGCTCGCATCAATCCGATGAATGAAGGCTGGCTCATCGCCCGCCGCCGTCAACATCCCGGCAGCCTCTTCATCCTCATCCAGCAACACAAACTCCGACGCACCCAGCAAGGAGTCCTGCAACTCGTCGTTCAGCTCTTTTCCAGCCAACGTGGTCGCGCCCACAATCCCGATTCGATACATGCCATCCGTCATACCTAAGTCCCCATCCTGTTGGAACAAGCCGGCCCACACCGCAACGCTCTCAATCGAAGCGCTAATGCTATGCCTTTGTCACCCGGCGGTCCCGGCTCCACGAGTACGCCAACCGCGCCAGCACACCTGAGATCAAATATCCGATCGCAATAAAGATCAGCATCCACTCCGAGTACAGCGCAATCAATATCCCCAGCACAGCAATCAGTGCCACCATCTGGAACGGCTGCTTGCTCTCAACGCCAATCTCCTTACCGCTCCAGAACCGCCAACTGCTCACCATCAAGAATCCGGTCAGCACAATCAGGCTCAACCAGCCCAGCGCAAACCAGGGATTATCAATCGGCCAGCCATCGCGGAAGTGGATGATCGAAGCAATCACACCAGCCCCTGCCGGAATCGGCATCCCAACAAAGTACTTATGCCCCGGCTTACCCGGATTTCTCGGCTGCGGGTTAATGCTGATATTGAACCGCGCCAACCGGCTCGCGCCACAGATCAAGAACAGGAAGCAGACAAACACTCCCGCATGAACCAATTGATCCCGCAGCGCAGCATGCAACGGCATCATCGGCAACATCCGGAAGCCCCAGATGTAAGCCAGCAAACTCGGCGCGACGCCAAACGTAATCACGTCCGCCAGCGAGTCCAGCTCCTTGCCGAAGTCGCTGGTCGTGCTCGTCATCCGCGCTACACGGCCATCTACACCATCAAACAGCACCGCAAATCCAATCGCCAGTGCTGCATGGTCGAAGTGGTCTGCAGTCGCCTGCGCGTTGGTCGCCGCAACACCCTGGATGGCCTGCACAATCGCGTAGTAACCGGCAGCAATATTTCCCGCCGTAAATACCGACGGCAGAATATACATACCCCGGCTTGGCTGCCGTTTCAACTTTCCGCCTGCGTCCTGTGCCTCAACCTGCATCAGGCCACCATAACCGTGTCGGCATCCGCAGCACTCGGAACATGTGCCAGCACCGTGCTGCCGCCCTTGACGCGAGAGCCCATCTTTACCTTCAGGTTCGCCTCAGCCGGCATCAGGATATCGACCCGCGAGCCAAACTTAATCAGTCCAACTCGCTGTCCGCGCGCGACCTTGTCGCCCACCTTCAAATCGCAGACGATACGTCGTGCCAGCAAGCCCGCAATCTGCTTGAAGCTCACGTCATACCCGCCCGCATCGATCACCACCAGGGTCTGCTCGTTCGTCAGCACCGACTCCGGCTTCATCGCATTCAAAAATCCACCTTCACGGAACTCCACCAGCTTCACCGTTCCAGCTACCGGCGAGCGATTCACATGCACGTCAAAGACGTTCAGGAAGATGCTCAGCCGCAACCGGCTGCCGCTTACCGTCTCAATCCACTCTGCCTCGGTCACCACACCATCGCCAGGAGACACAATCTGCCCCGGCCCAGTCGGAATCTCCCGCGTAGGATCGCGGAAAAACCACAGAAAGAACATCGCCAGCAGCACCGGAATCGCAACCAGGCTATAAGAGTGGGTCAACATCCAGAGGATGGCTGCGACGATCCCCAACCCCAACGCGTAAAAGTATCCATCACGAACCATAAGTCTCGATTATACGGCCACACACGCGCGCAGATGGTCTCGCATTCGGCCTTTACTCTCCACAACGGCCGTACGGCTAACTTGTTGCAGCTTCAACGTGGTTTACAGCATTCGGAACGCCACTTCCGGCGGTTCAAAGTGCCGAAATTCCGAGCGTCGGAGTCTATAGCGCCGGCCTCGAACCGAAGCCTACCCGCCGCATCCGCTCCATCTCATCCTTCAGATGCAGCTTCAGCTTCTTCAGCCGTACCTCTTCCATCTTGTCCGCTTCCGTCAGGTACGGACGCTCCCGCAGCGTGTCCAGACGCCGGGCATACAGCCCATGCTCCAGCTCCAGACGATGCAGCGAGGGAAGAACAGCAGGCTCAGGCAAGGAACTCATCTTGGCGGTTTGCATCGGCAACACCTCCCAATCCACAACTCGTCCGGCCGGGTGGCAACCAACCCACAGGCACCCCACCAAACGCGCACACCCTACCACAGCCCCGCAAACCCTTGCAAAGACCATTTTTTCCTCAGCAGCCCCGTCCAGCCGCTTAGAAAACCCCGCCGTCGCTCAACTCCATCCCCATCAACACCGCATCCTCCACGGGCTCTTTGTAGTACCCTCGCCGCCGCCCGGTCGTCACAAACCCCAACCGCTTATAAAGCCAAATTGCACCCGCACTCCCTGCCCGAACCTCCAGCTCCATCGCCGTCGCACCCTGCTTCCCGCACCAGTCCATCACGCATAGACACAACGCCCGCCCCACCCCCTGCCGCCGCGCCTCCTGCGCCACCGCAACACTCTCCAACTCCCCGACCTCATCGCACACCCTCCCCACCGCGAACCCAACCAGCCGCCCCTCCACCTCCGCCACGAATAAATACCGCTGCACTGCCCGACCCTCCAGCGCCGTCCGATACTCCGCCTCCCCCCAATGCGGAGCGTCCGCCACCCCGCGCTCCAACTCCAACACCCCTGCCAGGTCTCCAGCCACCGCCGCCCGAACCATCAGGCCTCATCCCCGATCTTCAAAGCCCGCGCCGCCAGCCGCGCCTGAATCTCAAAGTCCGTACGCCGCAGATAGTTCGCATCCACCAGCGCGGCATCGTCCACCGCTCCCACCCTCAACCGCTCCATCGCAAGCGGCAACAGGTCCGCCGCCACCGGCTCCCCCACCAACTCCACATCTATACCTGGCAACCCAGCCACCACGGTCGCTTCACATGCAATGGCTCGTCCACTCCCTACAGCGGTGGCGACCTGCTCGGCAGGCAGCAGACTCTCCCCCAGACGCACCCCGTCCTCATACACCGCAAAGTAAAACTCCCCACGCCCAGCATCCAGCACCGGATACGCCACCACCTTCTCACCACCCACAGCAGCCAGCAACTCCAGCCGCGACACCGCAATCAGCGGCACCCCACCCGCCTCGCTCAAACCCTTCGCCGCACTCAACCCAACCCGCACCCCGGTAAACGACCCCGGCCCATGCACCACCACCACCGCCGCGAGGCTATCCAGCCGCCAGCCCGCACCCTCCAGCAGCAGCCGTATCTCCGGCACTAACCGCTCCGAAGAAGTCCTCCCCGGCAGCACCGCCTCGGCCACCACGCGTGCGTCCTCACCCAACGCAACCGTGCCCGTCGCACCCGCCGTATGGATCAACAAAAATCGCACTAAGCTCCATCTCCAACAATCTCCACCAACACCCCACCCGTACTCGACGGATGCACAAAGAAGTACCGGTGCCCGCCAGCACCCACCCGCACCCCATCATGTACCAACCGCACCCCGTTACTCTTTAATCGCTCCAACGTCGCATCCACATCCACCACCCGAATCGCCACATGGTGCAGCCCCTCACCACGCTTCGCCACAAACCGCCCAATCACCGAGTCCTCCGCCGTAGCCTCCAGCAGCTCAATCCGGCTCACACCCAACTCCAGCATCGCCACTTTCACCTGCTCCTGCTCGACCAGTTCTTCCAGCCCCACCACCATCCCCAGCGCCTCATAGAATCCGCGCACCCCCTCCAAGCTCCGCACCGCCACCCCCAAATGATCCAGCACCACCGGGTGCCCCATGATCACCGGAGGACGCAGTCCGAAGGTTATGGTGGGGTTACTCACCTTCTGACTCCGCCGCCACCTCAGTCTCTCTACCGCCTCCATCAAAGCCCCCACTCCCTCCCCCGAAGTAGCAACCGTCCGCAAAACCGGCACCTCACCCCCCAAAGACGAAAGCCCCTGCACACTCAAAATCTCCGCCTCCAGCCGCTCCGCCCCCTCGCGGTCCGCCTTGTTCACCACAAACACATCCGCCACCTCCATCACCCCAGCCTTCAAACTCTGCACCTCGTCCCCCATCCCGGGTACCAGCACCAGCACCGTCACATCCGCCACCCGCACCACATCCACCTCGTCCTGGCCCACCCCTACTGTTTCGATCAGCACCACATCCCGCCCCGCCGCCTCCATCACCGCGCACACCTCCTCCACCCCGCGAGCCAGCCCACCCATAGTCCCGCGCGAAGCCATACTGCGGATAAACACCCCGTCATCCCCCACAAACCCCTGCATCCGAATCCGGTCACCCAGCAGCGCACCACCCGTATACGGACTCGAAGGATCGACCGCGATCACCCCCACCGTCCGCCCATCCTGCCGCAACACCCGCACCATCTGGTCCACCAGTGTGCTCTTTCCCGCCCCCGGAGGCCCGGTCACCCCCACCCGCAAAGCCCGCTTCCCCACACCCCGGCAAGCCGCCACCAGCTTCCCCGCAACCCCATCCCCATCGGCTATGCCGTCCACAACGATAGACACAGCCCGCGCCAACGCCCGAACATCCCCCGCGCGCAGCCGTTCCAGCAACGGTTCCACCCGCCGTTCCAACCCACCGCTCTCGTTCAAATCCGCACTATCGCTCACGTCAGCGATGATAC
>JANYER010000029.1 GCA_025359825.1 Granulicella sp. | reverse complement strand
CTCCGAAGCCGGGTGCCCCACTCATCGATTCTGATGGGTGGGGTAGCTGCATCCTCATCGCCCTCACCCTAACCCTCTCACTCTCCCTAAAACCCACCCTCGCCCCCTTCATCCTGATCTACCTCCTCATCAGCCACCGCTGGCGAATCGTCACCATTACGCTCGCCCTCCTCGCCGCCATCACCGCCACCTTCCAGCTCCTCCAGCCCAACCTGAACTGGCTCGCCAGTCTCCGCGGCAACATTGACTTCCTCTTCCACGCCGGAGTAGCCGACCTCGCCGAACGCAATCTCGCCCGCTCCGACCGTATCGACCTCCAACTCCCCGCCTACACCCTCACCCACAGCCGCACCGCCGCCACCCTCATTGCGGCACTGGTAACCATCATCCTTGCCACCTTCTGGTTCAAGGCCGCAACCAAACCTAACCCCACTCCAGACCGCCAGCTCCTGCTTCTCAGCACCCTGCTCACCCTCGGCCTGCTGCCCTTCTACCAGCGCTTCTACTCCGCCATCATCCTGCTGGTGCCCATCCTCTGGGCGCTCCGCAACCTCGCCGCCCCCGCCACCGCCCGGTACGCCCGCTGGGTCCTCGCCCTCTGCGCCGTCTTTCTGGCGAACACCAGCGTCATTCCCCGTCGACACGGAGTCATCGGCGACTCCAGCCACCACCTCACCGAGATCTTCCTCACCCCCCACCTCTGCTGGCTGCTCCTCGCCCTCTCCTTCTACCTCCCCCACGCACTCAACCGCACAAAATTGCTGTCAACCCCCTAAAACCCCCTTCGACCCCCCTCCCTATCTCCAACCCAAACAAAACAAGCCACTTCCAAACCAAATAATTCCAAAACTAAATGAGTAGTTAGTTATGTACCATTTTGTACAATAGAAGTAGAAGAGTTCAGCGAGAACGGCATAGCCACACCAGCCAGTCCCGCAAATCGCGCCCAGACCCGCGACAGAACTCTAATATTTGTCAGACTTTACAGAGATCATCCTCAATTTTACTGGGTTTCTACCTTTGGTCGAAGCGAAGTCCAAAGCTATCTCCCATCGTTGGAAGAGTTTGCGCAATATAGTGGGGAGGGTGGGGTACCCTCC
The DNA here is from genome assembly GCA_025359825.1 of Granulicella sp. GTDB lineage: Bacteria > Acidobacteriota > Terriglobia > Terriglobales > Acidobacteriaceae > Edaphobacter. Next base: position 2,112 of record JANYER010000029.1, on the reverse strand, counting down.
AGGAGTCAGACCTGCTACCGCAATGCTAGGATGCACCATACCGTTTTCATCCTCATAAGCATAAGGAAACCATGGCCCTCCTGAAAGAGCTGCGTTCCCTCACCTCCGCGCAACGAAGCACCTTCACCGCCTGCTTCCTCGGCTGGAGCCTCGACGCCTTCGACTTCTTCCTCCTCACCCTCTGCGTCAAAGCCATCGCCACCGAGTTCCACGTAGGAGTCAAAGAGGTCGCCGAAGCCATCTTCTGGACCCTGGTCATGCGCCCCGTAGGAGCCCTCCTCTTCGGCCTCCTCGCCGAACGCATCGGCCGCCGCCCCACCCTGATGATCAACGTCATCTCCTTCTCCCTCTTCGAGCTGGCCTCCGCCTTTGCCCCCTCCCTCCCCATCTTCCTGGTCTGCCGCGCCCTCTTCGGCATCGCCATGGGCGGCGAGTGGGGCGTCGGCGCAGCCCTCGCCCTCGAGACCCTACCCCCCACCAACCGAGGCTTCTTCTCCGGCCTCCTGCAGGAGGGATACGTCGTCGGCAACCTGATGGCCGCCGCCCTCTACGGCCTGCTCTTCCCCCACCTCCACGGCACCGGAATGTTCACCCCCTGGCGGGTCATGTTCATGATCGGCACCCTACCCGCCCTGCTCGCCTTCTACGTCCGCTTCAACGTAAAAGAGTCCCCCGCCTGGCTCGCCGGACAAGAAGCCCGCGAGCTCGAGCGCAAGACTCCCCGCGCCGCAGGCCTCCGCAAGAAGGAATACCTTACCTACCTGCCGTCCTTCCTCTTCCTCATCGTCCTCATGACCATGTTCACCTCCCTCAGCCATGGCACCCAGGACCTCTACCCCACCTTCCTCGAGAAGGACCACGCCCTGGCACCCGGCTCCGTAGGCTTCGTCGTTGTCATCGCCAACATCGGCGCGCTCCTGGGTGGCATATGCTGCGGCACCCTCTCCGAGAAGTTCGGCCGCAAGAAGACCATCATCGGTGCGGCGCTCCTGGCCCTGCCGATGGTTCCCCTCTGGGCCTGGTCCCATTCCGTCGCCCTGCTCGCCGTCGGCGGCTTCCTGATGCAGTTCATGGTGCAGGGTGCCTGGGGAGTCATTCCGGCGCACCTGAACGAGCTAGCCCCCGCCCCCGTGCGAGCCATCTTCCCCGGCCTCGCCTACCAGCTTGGAAATTTGTTTTCATCGCGAAACGGTGTCTTTCAGGCGATGCTGGCCAACCGTTACTCTGGTGGCATGCTCAATATCGTCCTATCCGGAACCGTCATTGTGGTCGCCCTGATGGTCGCTATTGTCACCTCCCTGGGTTCCGAAGCCAAGGGTGCCAATCTAACCGTCGTGGAATAGCCTAACCAGACAGTTCTCAAGATGGCCATCATTAGCCAACAGGTGTTGTATAACTAGAAGTAGATTTCTCTAGAATCAAACCTACTAACCAGAAGATTCTCAACCCTGTATCACAAGGACGAAACGATATGACAAAGCAACTTTTCCTGGCTGCGGCTTTCGCCGGACTGACTCTTGCAAGCACGGGCCTCTATGCACAGACTTCTACCTGGACCATCGACACCGCCCACTCCAGCGTCAACTTCCAGGTCCGCCATCTCGCTGTCAGCACCGTCCGCGGCTCCATCAGAGGAGTCAAGGGTACTGTCACATTGAATGAGAAGGACATCGCTAAGTCCACGGTTGCAGCCACCATGGAATCGGCAACTGTCACCACTGGCACCGAGAAGCGCGATCAGCACATCAAGGGGCCGGAGTTCTTTGACATCACCAAGAACCCACAGCTCTCCTTCAAGTCAACCGGCGTCACCAACACTGGCGGCAAGCTGAAGCTCATCGGCGACCTGACCCTCGCTGGGGTCACCAAAAGCATTACCCTGGACCTTGACGGCCCCAGCGCCCCCATCAAAAACCAGAAGGGCGGCTTGGTCAGTGGCTTCTCAGCCAGCGGTGCGATCAACCGCAAGGACTTTGAGTTTGGCACCAAGAGCTCGGCGAGCCCGGCTATCGGCGATGAAGTGAAGTTCACCATCGATGTCGAAATCGACAAGCAGTAAATTAGTAGTAGGAAGCAGTAAAAAGGAGAGGAGGACGGATCCCGTCCTCCTCT
>JANYER010000010.1 GCA_025359825.1 Granulicella sp. | reverse complement strand
TTCGAACTTTTCTGTGGCGGCTTCGATGACGAGGGTGCAGGGATGAAGGGTGTCGAGCGATGAGGTGGTAATGATGCGGGCGATGGCTTGCTCGGCCTGCTGCTGGGTGAGCTTTGACTTTGCAACTTCACGGTCGAGGTTCTTGCGGATGGTGCTGAGGCCGCGTTCGAGGGCGGCTTCGGAGACGTCGCAGAGGAGGACGGGGAAGCCGGAGCGAGCGCAGACGTGGGCGATGCCGTTGCCCATGGTTCCGGCACCGAGGATGCCGATGGTGGGGAGTGTAGAGGTCACGGACGGAGTGTAGTGGATGAGGCGGGGTTGTGTCTTCGTGCAGGTTGGCGAGAGGCGCGCTATGTCTGTTTCTTGCGGCGCTCGATGCCGTGTGGGAAGGCCAGCAGCAGGACAGTGATGTTGTCGCGGCCACCGTTCTGGTTGGCGGCGACGACCAGTGCTTTGCAGGTTGCGGCGAGGTAGGGCTGGGTCGGCGGGGAGGGGATGTCGGCCAGCAGCATGGCGATCTCGGGGTCTGTGAGCTCGCGGTTGAGGCCGTCGGAGGCGAGCAGGTAGAGGTCGCCGGGCTGGGGGCGGAGGGACTGGATATCGATGTCCACGGTGGGGGCGGAGCCGACGGCGCGGGTGATGAAGTTGCGCATGGGCGAACGGGCAGCCTCGTCGGCCGTGATCTGTCCGGCGCGGAGCTGCTCTTCGACGAGGGAGTGGTCGTCGGTGAGCTGGGAGAGCTCGCGGTTGCGGTAGAGGTAGCAGCGGCTATCGCCGACGTGGGCCAGCCACAGGCTGGGTGCGATGGGTCGAAGGGTGACGGAGCCGGAGGTGACCTTCGGCTCTGGAGCCGGGGTTGTGGGCGGCGCGTGCAGCAATGCGACCAGCGTGGTACCCATGCCGGCTAGCTCGGGGGTATGGCGGGACTTCTGGTAGACGAGGTGGTTGGCGGCCTGGATGGCGGCGGTGAGGCGAGACTGCGGAGTGGTCTGCCTGGCGGGCTTGGGTGCTTCAGGATCTTTGAGGGCTTCAGAAGCGGGGTCGGGCGGCAGCAGGTGCGAGACCAGGGTCTCGGTGGCGAGATGGCTGGCTACTTCGCCGCCGGCGGCCCCGCCCATGCCGTCGCAGACGACGAAGAGCCCGGCGGGAGGGGATGCGGCACAGGCATCTTCATTCCCCTTTCGGACGCGTCCGGGGTGCGAGAGCATGGCGTAGATGGGCTGTCTGAATGGCAAGGACTGTACGGATAGGACTCGGTGAAACAATACACGTTTGCGTCCGGAGTACAAAGGGTGGGTTTAGTGTTGAGAGGATTGAGGAGTGGAAATGAACCACAGTGCTAACCGAATCGTGAAGGGCGACAACCTGAAGATCCTCAAGGGTATGGAGTCCGGGTCAGCCGAGCTGATCTACGTCGATCCCCCTTTCAACACAGGTCGAACGCAGGTCCGCAAGCAGATGAAGACGGTGCGGGATGAGGCTGGAGACCGAATAGGATTTGGCGGCAGGCGCTATCGTACGGAACTGGTGCTGGAGGCGGCTGGCGGGGCTGGGTATATCGACAGCTTCGACGACTTCCTGGGGTTTCTACGTCCGAGGCTGGAGGAGGCGTATCGCCTGCTGACGCCGACCGGGAGTCTCTTCTTCCATATCGACTATCGCGAGGTGCACTACTGCAAGGTGATGCTGGATGAGATCTTTGGCCGGGAGTGTTTCCAGAACGAGATCATCTGGGCGTACGACTACGGGGCACGGACCAAGAAACGCTGGCCAGCGAAGCACGACACTATCCTCTGGTACACGAAGGATGCGGAGGAGTTCACCTTCAACCTGGAGGCTTCGGACCGGATCCCCTATATGGCACCGGGACTGGTCGGGCCGGTGAAGGCGGCTCGGGGCAAGACTCCGACGGATGTGTGGTGGCATACGATTGTCTCCCCCACCGGCAAGGAGAAGACCGGCTATGCGACGCAGAAGCCGCTGGGGATTCTGGAGCGGATCGTGCGGGTGCACTCCAACGCCGGGGAGCGGGTGGTGGACTTCTTTGCGGGCAGCGGTACGACGGGTGAAGCGGCAGCGCGCAATGGCCGAAGCTTCTGCATGGTGGACCAAAATGTTGAGGCAATTACCGTGATGCGAAAGCGGTTGGAGAAGTGGCTGAAGCCAACGCCGAAGAAGGCAGCACCTAAGAAGACCAGACGGGTAAAATAAATCCTATGAAGTATGTAAAGTATCTGATCGCGCTGCTGGCGTTTGCTGGAATGTTTGTGAGCGGCCTGGCGCTGCGGGTGCACTACCAGGACCCGAGTGCTGCACCGCCCTGCGCAGTCACGGAGAAGTTCGACTGCGGTGCGGTGAACCATAGCCGCTTTGCGGTGTTTCCGGCGCGGACGTTTGATGATCCGCCGACCGGGGGCAAGCACGTTCCGGTAGCCATCCTGGGCCTGATCGGCTACGGGCTGATGGCTGCCTTTGCGCTTTGGGGCCGCTTGTGGATCGTGCTGGAGCTGGCGCAGGTGGGCTTCTTTTTTGCCGCGATGCTGAGCTACCTGGAGGCGTACGTCATCGAGAAGTGGTGCATCTACTGCCTGTGGTCGCAGGCGATTGTGACGACGATTCTGGTGGTAACGGCGGTGACACTCTTCGTACGGTGGCAGCAGAGGAAGAAGCTGGCGGCTGCACGTCTGTAGGGCGGGCAGGTCGGGTGGGGCTGGACGATTCTTTATTGCGGTGGGGGTTAGGATAACGCTATGTGGCCTAAATTATTGATGCAGTTGTTCGAGTTGCTTCCTCACATCAGCCGCCTGGTGCCGATGGCGGACAAGTATTTTTCTTCGAAGGCCTCCGCTGAGAAGGCGAACGAAGCTGCACTCGCTGCGATGGCGGAGGGAGTGCGAGGCGATCTTGGCCAGGTGACCAAGGCGCATGTGGGACTTTACCGGCAACTGCAGGAGCTGAGTGCGCAGGTGACCCTGGTGGGTGAATCCGCAGAGGCCGCACGCAAGGCTGCCGGTGGGCAGGAGGGCCGGATCGAGGCGCTGGAGAAGCAGGTAGCTGCGATTGGCCTGTGGGTGAAGGCTGGCGTAGGCCTGCTGGTCGTGGGGTTTGGGGTAGTAATTGCGCTGATGTTGCGAGCCCGTTGAGAGCTTTTTGCGGGGCTCGTTGAAATGTTCTTCGGGGTGGTTCCTTCCGAGAAGCCGACTTTCGCGACCGACCTGGCCATCCCGCCACGCTGTACAAGTTGCCGAACCTGCTCACCAGCTCAACGAAGCACCGTCTCTACTTGCCCGGATCGTGCGCGGCAGCCTGTGAGTCGATCACCGTGTTATGTCCTTTGGCGACCAACCATCGACCATCGCGATGCACAAACACCAACGTCAACATATTTCTGTTCGGCAGAGCCTGCGTTCCATCAGGCGATTGGAATCCATCCATTGGAACCGCCTCTGTCACAATCACAACTCCTGGAGCAACTTGCCTCAACTCTGTGGTTTCCGCATCGTGCCACTGCCGGTCCTTGAACGTTGTGCGATGCATGCGGTCATGAGCCAGAAACACCCGGGGCTTACCGCGCCAGCACATGCCCACGCTGCATGGAACTGCACCGCATCCTTGACAGCAACCGGTGTTTGAGCCTCATTGAGTTGCGGCGACCCCAGCAAGATCGCCATCACAAGCGCTGCAAGCCAAGTTGTATTCGGCATTTCTAACCATCCTGTGTGAAATCCCATCCAGTTTACAATTCAATTGTTCTTCCAGTTGACTTAGCAATAAGGAGCAATGATGAAGCGTCCATTCACTTTCTTGGTTTTGACCGCAGCCGCTCTGCTACCTTCGCTGAGCTTCGCCCAACAATCGGAGCCGACCCAGGAACTCTTCTTTCAATTGCAGCATCGGTGGGCCGAGGCGCGGAAGCATGCGGACGTGAACTTCCTGGAAAAGTTTTACGCCAAGGAATTCACTGTTGGAATCATGAATGGAGGCGAGTCGTCCCGACTGCAAGATATAAGCATGTTTTCATCAGGGGACCTTAAACCCTCCGTAATTGAAGACACGGATATGAAGGTCCACGTTTACGGGTCGACCGCCATGGTGACAGGCAACGAACATCTGGAAGGAAGCTACAAAGGTCATTCTGGTAAGTTCGATCTGACGTTCACCAACCTGTTTGTTCTTCGAGATGGCCAGTGGCAGATTGTCAGGCATCAGGCCGCGCAGATTCGGCAACCATAGATCCTGATAAACGCGGCGGGCATGATCTAGTCTTCCGAACAACTAATCTTTAGATTTTTGACTTGTTCGGGTCTGAGATTTGACCGGATGGGCTTATTGCTCCATTGTTTTTTCTATGACGATGTGGGCCTTGCGCGAGGGGCGATTTTCTGACTGTTGGGCGTAGAATTGTTGTATGGGAATTAGTCGGGAACAGGCGCTGGATTGCTTTGCAAGTGACGACCTCATCGGGATTGGCATGGAGGCCGATGCGGTGCGTCGGCGGTTGCATCCTGAGGGCGTGGTGAGCTACATCATCGACCGCAACATCAACTACACGAACTTCTGCACGGAGTACTGCACCTTCTGCGCGTTCTACCGGCCGCTGAAGGGTAAGCTGGCGGCCGAGGGGTATATTCTCGAATTTGAGACGATCTACGACAAGATCCGCGAGACGCTGGAGATGGGTGGGACTGGAGTGTTGATGCAGGGCGGCATCCATCCAGACCTGAAGATCGACTGGTTCGAGCGGCTCTTCAAGGGCATCAAGGAGCGGTATCCGGCGATCTGGCTGCACTGCCTGAGTGCGAGTGAGATTCTGGCGATTGCGGAGTACTCCGAGATTTCGTTGCGCGACACCATCATGCGGCTGCGCGATGCCGGGTTGGACTCCATCCCCGGCGGCGGTGCTGAGATTCTGGATGATGAGGTCCGCTTCAAGATTGCACGGCTCAAGTGCCGTACCGAGGACTGGGTCAGCGTCCATCGCGCCGCGCATGAGTTGGGGATGCGGACGACTGCGACGATGATGTTCGGCGTGGGCGAGACGATGGAGCACCGGGTGAACCACTTCGAAGTCGTCCGCCGGTTGCAGGAAGAGACGGGCGGGTTTACGGCGTTTATTCCGTGGAGCTTCCAGCCGAACAATACGGCGTTGGGCGGGCGTGGCTGGGATGAGGCCACCAGTGTGGAGTATTTGAAGACGCTGGCGATCAGCCGGATGTACCTCGACAATATTGAGAACGTGCAATCGAGCTGGGTGACGCAGGGCCTGAAGGTGTTGCAGATGGGTCTGCGGTTCGGCGGTAATGACGTGGGCAGCGTAATGCTGGAAGAGAACGTAGTGAAGGCTGCGGGCACTGCGAACCAGACTACGGAAGAAGAGCTGCGACGGATCATTCGCGATGCAGGCTTCAAGCCGGTGCAGCGGGATACGCTCTACCGGACAATGTTCCTGAACTAGAAGACCTTCTGAATGTCAGAATATCTGAACATCTGATATTCTGACATTCAGAGGTTTGGTATGGACACGATCAAGATGGGGAAGCGTGGGACTTTGGTACTGCCAGCGAAGCTGCGCAAGCAGTTTGGTCTGGAGGATGGTTCATTGCTTGTGACTGAGGTGAAGGACGGCGAGATACGGCTACGTCCTGCCTTTGTGTACGAGCAGGATCCCTGGTCACCTGAAGAGACTGCTTACTTTATATTGATCAACTCGATGACGAAGGAAGAGTGGGACCAGAATGTACCGCATGTGATGGAGTTGGGGATTGACCCAAATACTGTCAAGGGTCTGGAACCCAACCATCGGGATACGCTGCCGACTCGGGTAGAGTGGGACGCCAGAATGGTGCGTGCGCAAGAGAAGCGCAGTGCCTAAACTTCCAGCCCTTCGCGTCTACCTTGACGCCAATGTTCTGTTTTCTGCATCGTTGAACGAAGGATCCGACTTCTTCGCTTTCTGGCGACTGCGCGAGGTTATACCGGTCACTTCTCCGTATGCCATTGGAGAGGTCGCCCGGAATATCCATTCTCCAACACATCGCCTGCGCTTTGAGGGACTGATAACAAAAACTGACATCGTAAGCGATGTTGATATTCGCTTCGTTCCATCGCACATTGACCTGGTTGACAAAGACAGACCTATCCTCGCTGCCGCCATTGCTGCAAGCGTGGACTATTTACTCACGGGGGACAAGCATCATTTCAGCCGCCTCTACGGCACTACTGTAAGTGGAGTCCATGTCCTGAGTCCTGGTGAATTTATTGCGCTGTATGAAGGCCGGATCATCCTGTAATTCAATCACGTACAATCTTGTGAAGACCGCGTCGTATTACTCTTCTTCCACCATTCAGGGAGCCATCTCTTCTGTTCACCTCAGTCCAGCTTATCGCCGTGTTCGCGTCCTCT
>JANYER010000003.1 GCA_025359825.1 Granulicella sp. | reverse complement strand
CAAAAACGCAGCTCCCTCCGAGAGGAAACTCACCCCGATGCTCCACACCCTGCCGCTCTGGTTTCTGGTCTTCGCCCTCTTCCTCCCTCGCATCGCCCTTTTCGTCGCCTGGCTGCAGGGCATCCTCATCCCCTTCCGCCTGGTCGGCATCCTTCCGGTCATTGTCTGGGCACTCCTGCCGCGCGTGCTGGTGCTCTACCTCATCTACCTGGACCAGGGCTTAAGCACCTGGTTTCTCATCCATCTGGTCGTCGGCCTGCTGGTCTGGGGAGGCAGCGGAGAGCGCGTCCGCCGTCGCCGCTCTAACCGAGTCGACTATTAGGCCGGTCAAAACACCCCGGTACCTGCGAATATCGTGTCTCTTTCTCTCTCCAGTGTGACGGTTCCCCTCCCATCCGTTATCCTTGAAAGAATATGGAACGGCGCAAGGTTGGCATACTCGGCGCGACCGGCATGGTCGGGCAGCGATTCATTCAGTTATTGAGCAATCATCCGTGGTTTGAGATTGCGTGGCTTGCGGCGAGCGATCGCAGCGCAGGCAAAACGTACGGCGAAGCCTGCCGTTGGAAGCTGGACACTCCGCTCCCGGCGAAGATCGCCGCCATGACGGTGCAGCCCAACGTCCCTGAAGGCTTTGTCCCAAGTAATCTAGGCGATGCCCTTCCGAAGATCATCTTCGCCGCCCTCGACGCAGACATCGCTCGCGAGCTTGAGCCGAAGTTTGCCGCGGCTGGCTGCGCGGTAATCTCCAACTCCAGTGCCTTCCGCATGACCACCGACGTGCCTCTCGTTGTCCCCGAAGTCAACGCCGATCACCTCTCCCTCATCGAGGCCCAGAGCTATCGCGCGCAATCCGGCGGCTACATCGTCACCAACCCCAACTGTTGCGCTATCGGGCTCGTCCTGCCGCTCAAACCGCTGGAAGAGCGCTTCGGCATCGAGTCCATGTTCGTCAGCACCATGCAGGCCGTCAGCGGCGCAGGCTACCCCGGCGTCGCCTCGCTCGACATCCTCGGTAACGTCGTCCCCTTCATCAAGAACGAAGAGGAGAAGCTGCAAGAGGAGGTCAACAAGCTTCTCGGCCGCGTTAACGGCAACCACATCGAGATGCTGGACGCGAAGATAAGTGCCCACTGCAACCGTGTCGCCGTCGAAGACGGTCACACCGAGTGCGTCAGCATCAAGCTCCGCACCAAGGCCTCGCGCGCCGATATCCTCGCCGCCTGGAGCGAGTTTGCCCCCCTCCGCGGCGACCATCTCCCCTCCGCGCCCGACCAGCCCGTCGAGTTCGACGAAGCCATCGACCGTCCTCAGCCTCGCCTCGACAGGATGCGCGGCGCAGGCATGTCCACCACCGTAGGCCGTCTCCGCGAGTGCACCCTGCTCGATTGGAAGTTCGTCCTGCTCTCCCACAACACCATCCGCGGAGCCGCAGGCGCTGCCCTGCTCAACGCCGAAGTCCTCGCCCGCGCCGGCAAGCTCGATAAACTCGGCACGCCTCCCAAGGTGATGGCGGTGCTCGCGTGAGCGCAATGCGGGAGTCCATCGTCGTCATGAAGTTCGGCGGCACCTCGGTGGAAGATGCAGCCGCTATGGGTCGTACCGCAGCCATCGTCGCCGGACGCCGCCAGCGCGGTCTCGGTGCCGTTGTCGTCGTCTCCGCCATGGCTAAGGTCACCGACCAGTTGCTCGCCGCTGCAGCAGCTGCTGGGCGTGGCGATCGCGTCGGCGCACTTGCCCTCTCCGCTCGCCTGCGCAACCGTCACGTCGACACCGCCGCCGACCTACTCAACGCCGAGCGACTCATCCCCCTTCGCATCGCGCTCGATCACGAGTTTGACGCCCTCGACGACCTCCTCCGCGGCATCGCAGCCGTCGGCGAGCTCACCCCCCGCACCAACGATTTCGTCGTCAGCTTCGGCGAGCGTCTTTCCAGCCGCATGGTCGCCGAGGCCTTTGCCCAGCGCGGCCTCAACGGCGCACACGTCGACGCCCGCTCCTGCATCATCACCGACACTCACTACGGCAAGGCCGCTCCCATCGAAGACGCCATCGAGCAGAAGCTGCTCGCCCTCGTCCTCCCCATGGTCGAGGCCGGCCAGACCCCCGTCATGGGCGGTTTCATCGGTTCCACCATCGAAGGCATCACCACCACCCTCGGACGCGGCGGCAGCGACTACACCGCAGCCCTCGTCGGCGGCGGCCTCCACGCCGGAGCCATCGAGATCTGGACCGACGTCAACGGCATCATGACCACCGATCCCCGCATCTGCCCCGATGCCTTGCGCGTTAAGACCATCAGCTTTGAAGAGGCCGCCGAGCTCGCCTACTTCGGAGCCAGGGTCCTGCACCCCGCCACCATTCTCCCGGCAGTGCAGAAGAGTATCCCGGTCTTCGTCCTCAACTCCCGCAACGCCGAGAACGAAGGCACCAGGATCACCGCCGTCGCCCCCAAGTGCGCCAGCCCCTTCAAAAGCATCGCTGCGAAAAAGCGTCTCACCATCATCGATATCGTCGCCAGCCGCATGCTCATGTCGCACGGCTACCTCAAGGCAGTCTTCGATGTCTTTGACAAGTTTGAGTGCGCCATCGATATGGTCTCCACCAGCGAGGTCAGCATCTCCCTCACCGTAGACTCCAACCAGCGCCTGCCCGAGATCTGTGCCGAGCTCGCCAAGATCGCCGACGTCAAGATGGAAGGCCACAAAGCCCTCGTCTGCCTGGTTGGCGAAGACATCCGCGGCCACAACGGCATCGCCGGTCGCGTCTTCTCTGCCATCAGCCACGTCAACGTGCGCATGATCTCGCAGGGTGCCAGCGAGATCAACATGTCCTTCATGATCGAAGAAGAGGACGTTGAAGAAGCCATCCGCAGCCTCCATGCGGTATTCTTCGCCGAGCCCGATCCCACCATCTTTGACGTCGACGCACGCCACGCAGCCCTGCCCGTAGCGTCCCCTGTAGTAGCGAAGGTTTAGGAAGGAAACACCATGCGGATTCTGATTCTCGGAGCAGGTAAGACCGGCAAACTCGTCTCAGATGTCGCAACCGAACGCGGCCACAGCGTCTACGTCCTCGACGCCAAGGAGAACAAGGAAGCCGCCGCCCTGACCTTCCCTTTCGTCACCGGCTTCGATGTCGTCATCGACTTCACCACCCCCGAGGCCGTCGTGCAGAACATGCGTGCCTGCCTCGCCGCCGGCGCCAAGATGGTCATCGGCACCACTGGCTGGTATGACAAGCTGCCCGACATGCGCGGCCTCGCCGAGCGCAAACAGGCCGGCCTGCTCTACGGCACCAACTACTCCATCGGCGTGCAGGTCATGGTGCAGCTCGCCACCAAAATGGGTGAACTCCTCAAGGACGCAGGCTACACCTTCTCCATCGACGAGACCCACCACGTCAGCAAGCTCGACGCCCCCAGCGGCACCGCCCTCACCCTCGCCAAGGCCGTCAAGACCGCATCCGGTGCCAGCGACGTCCCCATCGAGGCCCACCGCGAAGGCGACGCCACCGGCACCCACGTACTCGTCGCCCAGGGCAGCTCCGACAAGATCATCCTCACCCACGAATCCTTCTCCCGCCGCGGCTTCGCAGAGGGCGCAGTCCGCGCCGCCGAGTGGCTCTCCACCCGCACCGGCTGCTTCGACTTCCAGGACGTCTACACCCAGATCTAGCGGCCTCAGGTCCGCAGGAGTACCATAAAGTCACCGCAGGAGGCCTGTCGATGCGTGAAGTCTCGAAAGACGAAGCGATGCGTACTCTTCCCGTTCTTCTGGAGCAGGTCAAGGGTGAACCTGTACTTATCTACACGGATGGCACCTCCGATGGCGTGCTTCTCTCGAAAAAAAGTTACGAGTCCATGCGAGAGGCAGAGCTAATGGAACTCCGCCGTCTTACAGGCGAGGTAGGCGCTAACATCCAGGCTCATGCCGCCCAGCTTGGCATCTCGCCGGAAGAGCTGGTAGACGATCTACTCCGCGATGAAGTCTAGATTTGAGCAGGTCGTCTTCGACACCAATGTTCTCCTCAGCGCCATCCTCTTACCGCAATCCAAATCGGGCGATGCCTACCTTTATGCGTTGGAGTGGGATATTCTCCTCGCCTCAAAATCAACCCTTGTAGAACTCCAGGAAGTCTTGTCACGCACAAAATTTGATCGATACATCACTCCACATGCGCGCAGACGGTTTTTCGAGATATACGAACGACGCTCAGTACTCTGTGCCATCTCCCACACCGTAGTAGAGTGCCGAGACCCTAAGGACAATAAATTTCTGGAGCTTGCATTGAGTGGTAATGCAGATCGAATTGTGACCGGCGATAAGGACCTGCTTATCCTTCACCCTTGGCGCGGCATCTCCATCTCCACGCCTGCCATGTATCGTGGTTCCTGGGCCTGATCGCTTGCAGCACTGACAGCTTCTCCCTAAGCTGAATGCATGTCTTCTTCTCTCTTGAACACATCATCCACCGCCACCTTCTCCGCCCTCACCTTCGAGCAGAAGCTCGACCGCCTTGCCGAAGTAGCCGTAAAAATCGGCCTCGGTCTACGCCCCGGGCAGGAGCTGGTCATGACCGCTCCCATCGACGCGCTCCCCCTCGTTCGCCGCATCACCGAGCACGCCTACAAGGCCGGGGCCTTGCTCGTTACCAACTTCTACGCTGACGATCCCTGCATACTCGCTCGCTTCCAGTACGGCCCCGACCCCAGCTTCGACTACGCCCCCACCTGGCTGCAGGACGGCATCGCCACCGCCTTCAAGAACGGTGCCGCCCGCCTTGCTATCGCCGGGGCCAATCCTGCCCTGCTTGGTGGCCAGAACCCAGCCAACGTAGCTCGCGTCAACGTTGCCATGTCCAAAGCTAGTAAGCCCGCCATGGAGATCATTACCCGCCATGAGATCAATTGGACCATCGTCGCTTGCGCCACGCCCGAGTGGGCCAAACTCGTCTTCCCGAACGAGCCCGTCGACGCAGCCGTAGCCAAACTCTGGGACGCCATCTTCCTCGCCTCCCGCATCGCCGTCGACGACCCCGTCGCCGAGTGGCAGCAGCACGGAGCCCGCCTCAAACAACGCGTCGACCTGCTCAACGCCAAACGCTACTCTGCCCTCCACTTCAAATCACACGACGGCACCACCGACCTCACCGTTGGCCTCGCCGACGATCATCTCTGGGCCGGTGGAGGCACCACGGCCGGCAACGGCATCTACTGCCAGCCCAACATCCCCACCGAAGAGTGCTTCACCACGCCTCACAAGGACCGCGTGGACGGCATTGTGAAAGCCTCCAAGCCGCTCTCGCACCAGGGCTCCCTTATCGAGAACATCTCCGTCCGCTTTGAAGCCGGAAGGATCGTCAAAGCCACCGCCTCTGCAGGCGAAGACGTTCTCAACCGCCTCATCTCCACCGACGAAGGCGCTCGCCGTCTCGGCGAAGTCGCCCTCGTCCCCCACTCCTCCCCCATCGCCCAAAGCGGCGTCCTGTTCTGGAACACCCTCTTCGACGAGAACGCTGCCAGCCACATCGCACTCGGCCAGGCCTACTCCACCTGCCTCATCGGCGGAGAAAAGATGGACGCCGAAGCCCTCGCCGCCCTCGGCGCAAACTCCAGCCTGATCCACGTCGACTGGATGATCGGCTCCGGAACCATGGACGTAGATGGCATCACCCCCAACGGCACCGCCGAACCCCTCATGCGCCAGGGCGAGTGGGTCTAAACCAAACTCCAAACTCGGGTGCCCCATGATCGCGACAGCCCCATCGTCGCTATTGTGGGGTTATTCACTTCATTCAAAAACCCCGGGTGCCCCATCCTGAGCCCGCCTGATCGGGCGATGGTGGGGGAACCACAATCCTCCCTCACACCGCAATACAGTAGTCCCAAAAACTCCGCGATCTCTGCGCCCCTCCGCGATCTCCACGTTCGTCCTTCGTTTTAATCCCACTCAGACGCAAGTTTTCCCAAAAAACTTAATTTCCGCAGAAAATTCACTCTTTTTCTGGCATTTAGATAAAAATGCGATAAATTGAGACTCAGAGGCAGTGCAGATACGTCTGTAATGTGTCACTCCCAAGTTCAAATCACTGACAGCCACGTCGCTGAGCAGGGATTCGATGTATCCGATTCGCAGTGGGTCTCAATCCTTCTGTGCAGGTACTCATCCTTCTGCATAGCTGTCTAACGTCGCTTTTCAAAAGTCAGCCGAAGTCACTTCTAGGAGATTTGAATATGAATACCGATCTGAAAAATGGCGTATCGCGCAGAAACTTCATGCGCATTCTTGGGGCAGCGTCTGCAGCAGCTACCTCGTTCCCCGCATTCGCAGCAGCTCAGGCACCAGCTGGCCAGCGCGCTGGCGGCGGCGATATGGGCGACATGCGTGCCGCACGCAACCCCAACACCGTCATCATCAGCTCCAACGAGAATCCCCTCGGACCGGCCAAGTCGGCGCTCGATGCCATCTGTAGCACCGCCAACCTTGGCGGCCGTTACCACCAGGAAGTCAGCATGCAGGCCATCACTGCCTTCAACGAAATCTACAGCCTCAAACGCGGCTACTCGGCACTCTTCCCCGGATCCGGCGGTCCCCTCGACCTCGCTCTGATGTCCAATATCGGACCCGATAAGCCGCTCGTATACGGCGATCCCAGCTACGAGCAGGGCTTCCGCGCAGCCGATGCCATGAAGGCACCCAAGTTTCCCGTGCCGCTGACCGCCGACTACAAGCACGATGTCAAGGCTATGTTGGCTGCACATCCCTCGCCCGGTGCCTATTACATCGTCAACCCCAACAATCCCACCGGCACCATGACCCCCAAGGCAGACATCGTTTGGCTGCTTGAGAACAAGCCCAAGGGCTCCATCGTGATCGTGGACGAAGCCTACCATCACTTCTCGACCGACGATAGCTGCATCGATCTCGTCGCTCAGGACAAGGACATCATCGTCCTGCGCACGTTCTCGAAGATCTACGGTATGGCCGGCATCCGTGCAGGCTTCGCTGTAGCCAAGCCGGAATTGCTCGCCAGGTTCTCCACCGTATCGCCTGCTGGCCGTAGCCTCGCCAGCATCTCTATCACCAGTGCCGCAGCCACCACGGCCAGCCTCAAGGACAAGGATCTGATTACGTTGCGCCGCAAGATCAACAGCGACATCCGTTCCGAGACGCTTGAGTTCCTCACCAAGAAGGGTTACAAGATCCTACCCGGTTCGCAGGCGAACATGTTCATGGTCGACGTTAAGCGTCCCGGCCGTGAGTTCGGTGCTTCCATGATGCAGGAGAATGTTGCCATCGGTCGGAGCTGGCCCATTATGCCGAACTACGTACGCGTCACCGTCGGCACCAAGGACGAGATGGCGAAGTTCCAGACTGCCTTCGTCAAGTGCATGGACAAGGCTCCTGCAACTGCCAACGGCGCGGCTGAACTGTTCGTCCCCGAGTACCACGCTCCTTCCGAGTTATACCGCGGAATGGCCGTATAACTCGCACCCCAACCGAAACATCGAAGCCCCGGCGCAACACCGCCGGGGCTTTTCTTTGCCTCCACGCTTCTCCGCCGCAGCTTTAATTTCTACTGCGCCAACTCCAGCAAACATTCCCCCATCGCAACGGGGTAAACTTGTAAGAATTATGGAACTGATGGGTTGTGGAACGGCGCTCGTAACTCCCTTTCGCAGGGACGGCAGCGTAGATGAGCCGGCGCTTCATGCGCTGGTAAACTGGCAGATTGAATCTGGCATCTCCTTTCTTGTCCCTTGCGGCACGACCGGCGAGGCCTCAACCCTCAGCGAGACCGAGTGGCTCCGCGTCGTGGAACTGGTCGTCGGCACCGCTGGCGGCCGCGTCCCGGTCTTCGCCGGATGCACCCACAACGCGACCAGCGAGGCAGTCATCCGCACCAGCAAGATCTCGCAGGTCCACGGCCTCACCGGCATCCTCACCGCGAACCCGTACTACAACCGTCCCGGGCAGGAAGGCCAGTATCATCACTTCCGCGCCATCGCCGAAGCCACCACGCTTCCGGTCCTGCTCTACAACATCCCCGGCCGCACCGGCACCAACCTCGAGCCCGCCACCGTCCTGCGACTCGCCGAGATCAAAAACATCATCGGCATCAAGGAGTCCAGCGGCAACATCGCTCAGATTACCGAACTCCTCACCACGCTGCCGCGCAGCTTCAAGGTCTTCGCTGGCGACGACAGCCTCGCGCTTCCCGTCATCGCACTCGGCGGCGCCGGCCTCATCTCCGTCGCCTCGAACGCCATCCCCGCGCAGATGTCCTCGCTGATCGGTGCGGCCCTCGAGAACGACTGGCCCACCGCCCGCCGCATCAACCGCCAGTTCTTCCGCCTGATGCAGGCCCACTTCTGGGAGGCCAGCCCCGCCCCGGTCAAGGCCGTCCTCGAGATGCTCGGCCACGGCGAAGACGTCCTTCGCCTCCCCATGGTCCCCGTCTCATCCGCCACCCGCCGCAAGCTGGAAACAGTCGTCGGCGAACTCGGCCTGCTCGCCGGAGTAGCCTCCACCGGCGAAGACCTGCGGATGTACTAGCTCCGCACTTACGATTCATCATTAGCAATAAAACAACAGAAGAGGAAGACAGACGTGAGCGACATGTTGCAGGAAAAGATTGAGCATTGGTTTGCGCAGGGCGCAGCCGCCATTGGAAACCCGGACGCTGAAGCCGCCTTCTACGAGCTTCGCAACGGCCTCGAAGCCGGCACCCTCCGCTCCGCCGAACCCGATGCCACCATCCCCCCTGTCGCTGGCGGAGTAGCCTGGCGCGTCAACGCCTGGGTCAAGCGCGGCATCCTGCTCGGCTTCCGGCTCGGCTCGCTCGTCGAGATGGGCTGCCCCGACGGCTTCTCCTTCGTCGACAAGGCCACCTACCCCGCCCGCCGCTTCACCGCCGCTGACGGCGTCCGCATCGTCCCCGGCGGCTCCTCCGTTCGCTCCGGAGCATATCTCTCCAAGGGCGTCGTCATGATGCCTCCTGCCTACGTCAACGTCGGCGCTTACATCGACGAAGGCACCATGGTCGACTCCCACGCTCTCGTCGGCAGCTGCGCCCAGATCGGCAAGCGCGTCCACCTCTCCGCCTCCGCCCAGATCGGCGGCGTGCTTGAGCCCGTCAACGCCTCTCCCGTCATCATCGAGGACGACGCCCTCATCGGCGGCAACACCGGCGTCTACGAAGGCACCATCGTCCGCAAGCGCGCCGTCCTGGCCGCCGGAACCGTCCTCACCCGCGGCACCCCGGTCTACGACCTCGTCCGCGAGCAGATTTACAAAGCCACCGCCGACAGCCCCCTCATCATCCCAGAAGGCGCAGTCGTCGTCCCCGGCTCCCGTTCCATCTCCAGGGGCAAGGGCGCGGAGTGGGGACTCTCCGTCGCCACCCCGGTTATCGTCAAGTACCGCGATGAAAAGACAGAGCTTTCGTTAGCTCTGGAAGACCTGCTGCGCTAACTAGCAGCGTGGCTCACTCCCGGAAGCCGCATTTTTGCTCTTTTGGAACCAGGCAGGCCTCAAAATACGCGCCACATAAGTCCTCCAGCCGTCGCATAGCCCACAGAGTGATAAACTCAGTCATTGATGGCTAACGATAAGTTGAAGATGATACCGCTGGGGGGCCTCGGCGAGTTCGGTATGAACTGCATGGCTCTCCGCTGGCAGGATGACATTATTGTCATCGACGCCGGTCTGATGTTTCCTGAAGAAGAGTTGCTGGGTGTAGACATTGTTGTCCCGGACATCAGCTACCTGACTGAAAACCGGAGTAAAGTCCGCGCAATCCTGTTGACCCATGGCCACGAAGACCACATCGGCGGCTTGCCCTGGATCCTCTCTGAACTCAACGTCCCCGTATACGGCACCGAGTTCACCCTCGCCTACGTGGAAGGCAAGCTCGAAGAGCACCGCCTCCTCGACGACGCCGACCTGATCGAGATGCTGCCCGGCAAGCGCTTCACCCTGGGACCCTTCTCCATCATGCCGATTCGCGTCACGCACTCCCTGGTGGATTGCGTCGCGCTCGCCATTCACACCCCCGTTGGAGTCATCCTTCACACCGGCGACTTCAAAATTGACCTGTCCCCACCGGACGGCAAGGCCTTCGATCTCCACGCCTTCGCCGAACTCGGCAAACAAGGCGTCCTCGCCCTGCTGCAGGACTCCACCAACGTCGATCGCCCCGGCTACACGCCCAGCGAACGCGCCGTCCGTCCCCGTCTCGACGAGATCTTTGGCCAGGCCAAGAAGAAGCTGTTCTTCAGCTGCTTCTCCTCCTCCATCCATCGCATCCGCGTCGCCATGGAGCTGGCCCACCAGCACGGCCGCAAGGTCGCCGTCATTGGTCGCTCGCTCGATAACTCCACAGAGATCGCGCAGGACCTCGGCTACCTCGACCTGCCCCAGGGCCTCATCATCAACCCCGGCCAGATTAAAGAGATGCCAGCCAACAAGGTCTGCATCCTGATCAGCGGTACCCAGGGCGAACCGATGAGCGCTCTCAGCCGCGCCGCCGTGAACAACCACAAGTTCGCCCGCATCGACGCTGGCGATACTGTGCTGCTCAGCTCCCGCGTCATCCCCGGCAACGAGAAGTCCATCTACCGCGTCATCGATCACCTGGAGCGCCGCGACGCCAAGGTCATTCACGACGACGGTACCTCGGGCCTCATCCACGTCAGCGGACACGCCAGCCAGGAAGAGCTTCGGCTGATGATTAACCTCGTCCGTCCCAAGTTCTTCATCCCCGTCCACGGCGACTATCGTCACCTCAAGCGGCACGCAGAGCTGGCCGCAGGCATGGGCATCGTCGAGAAGGTGATCATGCTTGAAGACGGCGACGTCCTCGAGTTCGATAAAACCACCGCCACCAAGACCGGCAAGGTCACCGTCGGCCGCGTCTGTATCGACTCCGGTGGCTCCTCGACCGATGTCGTAGAAGACATCGTCATCAAGGACCGCAAGCACCTCAGCGAAGACGGAATCGTACTCCCCATCATCGCCATCAACCGCCGTACCGGCAAGGTGGAGAACACGCCCGAGATCGTCATTCGCGGCATGGCAATCGATGAGGAATTGATGATCTCCGAGGCCCGCCAGATCGTGCAGCGCACGCTGGATTCCTCCGGTGCCGAAGAGAAGGCCGACTACGGCGTCATCAAGGAAAAGATCCGCAACGACCTGAAAAAGTACATCCAGAAGAGCACCAGCCGCCGGCCCCTCATCATGCCGGTCATCCTGGAACTCTAACCCGCAATCCGCACTCTGCTTCAAACCAGCGCCCCAGCAATGGGGCGCTTTTTATTGTCGCTAATTCTAACTACAGAATCTCTGATCAAGTCTCCGTTTTGAAAGGGCGGGACTTTAGTCCCGCCGAAACGTTCGTAGATACAACGCGGCTTCAGCCGCTGAGGGGATGTCCAGGACTTGTTCACACCTTCCCTAAACCAAATCGACATATCGCTCGACCCAGTACGTCCTCTTCCAGAAAATTGTTCG